>DYOJ01000007.1:6579-25345 GCA_020720705.1 Acetofilamentum sp. | reverse complement strand
ACTGTTGTCATTGGTCATTGGTCAATTGGTCATTAGTCAATTGTCATTAGTCATTAGTAGGAACATTGATAATATACTGATTTTAAATACAATACATTCCTAACTCCTAATTCCTAATTCCCAATTCCCAATTCCCAATTCCCAATTCCTAATTCCCAATTCCTAATTCCCAATTTCTTCCACATTGGTTTATAGTTCTTTAGCAATTGTAACAGCTTGTTTTACACGGTCTGCAATTCCGATACCGTCTCGGACATTTCCGGCAAGTATTAACCCCGGATACTTGTTCTGAATAGAAACAATGGCATTCAAACGATTTTCGCTTGTGTGGTCATACTGTGGGATTGCATGTCGGTATCTAAAAAAACGGAGCATATCAGGCTCGGATTTCAGGTCTAACAGTTCGTTTATTTCATTCAAAACCAATGCTTTAACATTATCGTCTGTCATGTCGAACATTTCAGGTTTGTTGATTCCGCCCATAAAAACAGAAAGCAACGCTCCGCCGTCAGGTGCTCGTCCTGCAAAAATTGACGAGGGAAACAAAATTCCGAGTGCTTTACGATTTTCCTTGTCCGATATCAATCCTCCATAAGCATTTAAGGGTTTGCCTGTCCATTTTTTATAACCTGCAACTACCTGAATCACTTTTGCATAAGGCATTTCCGAAATCGGTAAAGTATCATTTTTCGGAATAAAATCCAATAAATCGGGTAAAACATATCCGCCTACGGTAGTTATCAATATTTTAGAATTAATTTCTAAGAAATTCTTTTCATGCAGAAAACTTGTTGAAAACAATTCGGCAGATTTATTGACTCTGACATCTTTGCTGTTCAATAAGATATTTTCAGTTCCGATAGAATTTACAAGCGCATTGATCACGCTTTGAAGCCCACCTGCGGCAGAAAAAACTTCTTTTGTTGCTCGTTTTTCGAGGTCCGATTTTGGCTCTTTAGCTTTTTTTATGGCTCCTTTGATAAAACTACCGTAAGTTTGCTCTAAGTTATAGAGTTTCGGTAGTGCAAATCGTGTAATAAGCTGTTCGGGATTCCCTGCATAAATACCTGATATAAAAGGATTTATAGCGTAATCTAAAAACGATTTTCCTAATCTTCTGCGCACAATATCCGCAACACTTTCATCAGGGTTGATGCCGGGCTTGCGAAACGGCTCCCCAAGCACACGAAGTTTATCGCCGAATGAAAATAACGGAGTAGAAATCGCCGAAAAAAAACCTGTAGGCAGTGAATGCCACTTTACATTTTTCAGAATCCAACGTTTTTTTGAATCCGGGTTTGCCGTAACAAGTTTACAATCAGCACTTAAATCATCAAATAATTGCACTAATTCGGGATTGCTCAGAACGCCGGTATTCGGACCTGTTTCATACAAAAATCCATGTTCTTGACGGCTGCTGATGACCCCTCCGGAATGTGCATTTCGTTCAATTAAACATACTTTTTTGCCTTTTTTTTGTAGATAATAAGCTATAGTTAATCCAGTAATCCCAGCGCCAATTATCGTAACATCTGCTTTTAATTGCCTCATTATCAATTCTTTATTCAATATAAACAGTTTTCGTGAGACGCTCGTTTGAGGTTGATATTTGCAGAATATAAATACCCGGTTTTGAAAACGTATAAGATGAAGATTTTTTTGCAATTGCTTGTCCGTGAATTGAATAGACATCAACTTCTGCACCGGAATTTAGATTCAAATTACGTCCGGAAATCCAATAAACAGGCTCCGACTTATGTTGAACACCGGAATTTTCGGTGCTGATTTGCATAATATCGGAAAAACGACTGCGATAGTCTCCATAAACAGTTCTTATGCGTAGAAAATAGTTTGTTCCCGGCTGTAAATCAGCAAATTGAATTTGTGTTGAAGTGCCGTTATCATAGTTTTGATACCCTGAAACAAATTCTTGAAACAATACGCCCTCCGAAAGGTCAAGAAAGTAACCGGTGGCGCGCTCGCATGCTTGCCACGAAACTGTGAACCCGTTATTGGTGATATTCTCGGCAGAAAAAATTTCTGTGGGCATCGGAACATCAATTGTATTTGACCAACCGCCCGGTTCTTCGGAAAATTGAGAATTTACACGATAAAAATACAAACTCGGAACAGCAACGTTCACATCATAAGTAAAAACATTCCCGACATCAATTGTTTCATATCCGGCTAAAAAAGCTGAAAATTCTAAATCTTCGGCTACATCCAGTTTGTAGGATTCCGCCGCAGGCAATGGCACCCAATTAGCTGAAAATGAATATGCTGAAACAGCCAAAGGCGGTAAGCAAATTGTAGGCGAATGAACCTCTCCGTAAAGCATTGTCAAACTGTCTAAAAACAATGCCGAACCTTGTTTAGGGTTTAGCAAAGAAGAGGCAAAGCCGATGTTGATACTATCCGGAACTTCTTCGGATAGGTAAAGAAAAGGCATCGCCATACGTGCATACTCGCTCACTACATTTCCGGAAAAATATCCTGATGCAGCTATGGTATCTGTTTTGCTTTCAGTCGCGTTCCATTTTGTTAAAATTGCAAACATCAACATTGTATCCTGCCCTGCGGGGATATATTTATGATAAAAACTCATACCTGTCGGACGGTCGGTGAACGGGGTGCCGCCGTTGGGCATAAAGTTTTCCAAATCCATTTCACCTGTGCTGAAATATCCGGGCAAAATGGTTCCCAAAAAGTTTTTGGATTCAATTTTTACGGCATAAGTGCCTTGATATGAGTCCGTGTTTTTAGAGGCAGTTTGTAATAATCCCAAATTTATTGCCTTCCAAGGCGGAGCAGTATAGGCGTTGCTCCATGTTTCAAAATCGTTATTAGGAAGCTGAGTTTGTGCCGAACTCAACTGTATGCCAACCAAGAGCACAGTTAAAAAAAATAAACTTCTTTTCATTTTTTGCAGAATTTAAGTGATACCAAATTTTAAAAACACAAAGATAATAGTTTAAAATAAAAATTTAAGAAATATTCATCAAAAGAATCGTAACCTACGTAAAAAAAATTGCCAAAGACCTCAATCTTTGGCAATGTTGTCGGTTTTTTGTTACTATTCTGCGAGTGTAATTTCAAGCAACAAGTATTGAGTAGCAAGTATCAAGACACAAGAAAAGAATAAAAGTAATGAATTTTGAATTGACGGAATATAGAAATTTAGGCTAATATTCAATAATCAATAGACAATAGTCAAATTTTTAATTGACAAATTTTCTTGATACTTGTGTCTTGATACTAAATACTTATACTCGCAGAATAGTTACGGTTTTTAAAAATAGTATTAAAAATCGGCGAGCGTTTTGGTGATAATATCTATAGCTTCTCGCAATTGCGCTTCCGTAATCACGAGCGGCGGTGCAAAGCGTATAATGTGTCCGTGTGTAGGTTTGGCAAGCAAGCCGTTATCACGCAGTGCGAGGCAAACGTCCCACGCCGTTTTCCCGTTTTTGGGCTTGATAACCACAGCATTAAGCAAACCCTTGCCACGTACGAGTTCCACCATATCGGAGCTGATTTTCGATAATTCCTCACGGAAGATTTTACCGAGTCGTTCCGCATTTTCAGCCAATTTTTCGTCGTTGATGACATTCAGGGCTGCAATAGCAACTTTGCCGGCAAGCGGATTTCCGCCGAACGTAGAGCCGTGTTCGCCCGGTTTGATGACCAACATAATACTGTCATCGGCAAGCACAGCGGACACAGGCATTGCTCCGCCTGAAAGGGCTTTACCGAGAATCAAGATGTCGGGGCGCACGCCTTCGTGGTCGCAGGCGAGGAGTTTGCCGGTGCGGGCGATTCCCGTTTGCACTTCATCGGCAACGAACAAAACATTATGCGCTTTGCAGAGGTCAAAGGCTTTTTTCAAATAGCCGTCGTCCGGCACAAACACTCCGGCTTCGCCTTGAATCGGTTCAACCAAAAAGGCTGCAACATTTGGGTCGGCTTCCAAAACTTTTTTCAAAGCTTCGATATCGTTGTAGGGAATGGTGATGAATCCGGGTGTAAACGGTCCGAAACCACTGTATGAATCCGGGTCGGTGGACATGGAAACGATGGTAATGGTGCGTCCGTGAAAATTATCGGCACAAACCACGATTTTCGCTTCATTTTCGGGCACACCTTTTACTTTGTATGCCCATTTGCGTGCAAGTTTTAGGGCTGTTTCGTCTGCTTCGGCACCCGTGTTCATGGGCAAAACCTTATCGTAACCGAAAAATTTGCACACAAACTCCTCATATTCGCCCAACACACTGTTGTAAAATGCGCGAGAAGTCAGGGTGAGTTTTTGAGCTTGTTCCACCATTGCACCAATAATTTTTGGGTGGCAATGTCCTTGATTTACAGCCGAATAAGCCGAA
The DNA here is from genome assembly GCA_020720705.1 of Acetofilamentum sp. Classification (GTDB taxonomy): domain Bacteria; phylum Bacteroidota; class Bacteroidia; order Bacteroidales; family JAADGE01; genus DYOJ01. Next base: position 20,966 of record DYOJ01000007.1, on the reverse strand, counting down.
AGAAAATCGAAATAACGTTTTCCGTCCACGTCCCAAACAAAAACGCCTTCGCCTTTTTCCAAAACCACCGGCAGCGGGTGATAATTATGCGCGCCGAACTTATCTTCGCGAGCAATATAGCCTTTTGATGTCATCATAAATGTAAACTAAAATTTTGAGCAAAAGTAACAAAAACCAACTCACCGGCAAACGTTTGAAAATATGTTAAGAAACAAGAAAAAAAACATGTCGAGAAACATATTTCAGCGTAGTTTGGAGTGAAATGCTTAATTTTGTAATCTAAAAATTGGTCATTGGTCATTAGTCAATAGTCAGTGGTCATTAGTCATTGGTCAATAGTCAGTGGTCATTAGTCAGTGGTCATTAGTCATTGGTCATTAGTCATTGGTCATTAGTCAGTGGTCATTAGTCAATAGTCAGTGGTCATTAGTCATTGGTCATTAGTCATTAGACAATTTTCAATATTCAATATTCATTATTCATTATTCATTATTCATTATTCATTATTCATTATTCATTATTCAATAGTCAACATTCATTACAAAATATTCATTACAATATGTCATTCAATCTTAGAAATCGTAACTTTTTGAAATTGTTGGACTTTACGCCCGACGAAATTAAATTTCTGCTTAAACTTTCGGCAGACCTTAAAGCCGCAAAATACGCCGGCACAGAGCAACAACGCCTGAAAGGCAAAAACATCGCGCTCATTTTCGAGAAAACTTCTACCCGCACCCGTTGTGCGTTTGAGGTTGCGGCGTTCGACCAAGGAGCACACGTAACTTACCTCGGACCTTCCGGCACTCAAATCGGCGGCAAAGAATCCATGAAAGACACCGCCCGTGTGCTCGGACGCATGTACGACGGCATCGAATACCGCGGATTCGGACAGGACATCGTGGAAGAACTCGGCGAGTATGCCGGCGTTCCGGTTTGGAACGGTTTGACCAACGAATTTCACCCCACACAAATCCTTGCCGACTTCCTCACCATGCAGGAACACAGCGACAAACCGCTGTCGCAGGTTTCATTTGCATACATGGGAGACGCCCGCAACAACATGGGCAATTCGCTCATGGTCGGAGCCGCCAAAATGGGCATGGACGTGCGTCTCGTAGCTCCGAAAGAAGTTCAACCCACCGAAGAATTAGTCGCAACCTGCCGCGAAATTGCCAAACAAACCGGCGCGAAAATCACTGTAACCGCCAATGTGGCAGAAGGTTTGAAGGGCGTGGACTTCATTTACACCGACGTTTGGGTATCTATGGGCGAACCGGATTCAGCATGGGCAAAACGCATCGAATTGCTCAAACCTTACCAAGTAAACAAAGAAGCGATGGCACTCACGGGCAACCCGAAAACCAAATTTCTGCATTGCTTGCCGGCGTTCCACAACCGCGAAACCAAAGTCGGCGAAGAAATTTTCCAAAAATTCGGCATCGAATCTATGGAAGTGAGCGAGGATGTATTTGAATCCAAAGCCTCCATCGTATTCGACCAAGCCGAAAACCGCATGCACACCATTAAAGCCGTGATGGTAGCGACTTTGGGCGTATAAATTTTGGTAATAAGTAATGAGTCCGGTCTAAAAAGGTTGCCCAAACACATTAAAATTCATAACTTATTGCTTATCAGATAGTTGTGTTTTATGAATATGATTTCGTAAAATACTAATAATCAGGTAGTTATGTTTTATCCTCTTGTTTTTGGATGCTTTTTAGACCGGACTCAGTAATGACTTTTTATACTGAACTCAGTTATTGAATATATTTATGCTCAGTTATCGAAATAACTAAAAAAACGTTTTTTTATTAAAAAAAATGACTACCTTTGCCACTCAAATTTTTACATCAATTATAGTTATATGTATCTAGCAGCAGAAAAGAAGCTCGAGATTTTTGAGAAGCACGGAAAGTCTAATACAGACACAGGCTCCGCAGAGGGGCAAATTGCCTTATTTTCCTACCGTATCTCGCATTTGACGGAACATTTAAAAATCCACAAAAAGGATTTTGGAACTCGTCGTGCATTGATACAACTTGTAGGAAAACGTCGCAGATTATTAAATTATCTGCAAAATAAGGATATTGAACGTTACCGCGCGATTGTAAAAGAACTCGGCTTACGTAAGTAACAATTCAGCAAGGCACTCCGGCTTTCGAATGCCTTGCTGTTTTTTTTAACAACAACCTACTTTCTACCCTTACCAAGTAATTTTTTTACAGAAAAAAACTCCGAAAAACCGCTCTCATTTTTCGGAACCGAGTTGTTTTTATGATAACTTAACAATCTAACAACCCGAAATTGAAATAACACCAAAAGATGCTCCGAGAGCAAGATAATACAAGACAAAATATGAACATTTTCAGAAAAACCATCTCGCTGGGAGATGACAGAACAATTACCATTGAAACCGGTAAACTTGCTAAACAAGCAGACGGCTCAGTAGTCGTAACACAAGGCGACACTATGTTGCTTGCAACTGTGGTATCAGCCCGCAACATTAATCCTAATGTGGATTTCATGCCGCTCTCGGTTGAATATCGTGAAAAATACGCCGCCGCCGGACGTTTCCCCGGCGGATTTCGTAAACGAGAAGCTCGCCCCGATGATTCGGAAGTACTTACTTCCCGATTGATTGACAGAGTATTACGACCGCTTTTCCCGAAAGACTTTCATGCCGAAACATTTGTAAACGTAGAATTAATTTCGGCAGACCGCAACAAAGAAACCATGCCCGATTCGCTCGCCGGTCTTGCAGCATCCGCAGCACTCACCCTGAGCGATATTCCGTTCAACGGACCGATATCCGAAGTTCGTGTTGCTCGTATTGACGGTAAATTTATGGTAAATCCGACATTTTCGCAACTCAAAAATGCAGATATTGACATCATGGTCGGCGCTACTTATGACTATATCATGATGGTGGAAGGAGAAATGAGCGAGATTTCCGAAGAAGAAATGGTGGAAGCCCTACGATTCGGACACGATGAAATTAAAAAACATTGCATCGCACTTAAAGAACTCGCCATTGAAGCCGGATATACACAAAAACGTGAATATCAAGGAGATGAAGAGAACGAAGAACTCTATATTCGAATGAAAAGCGAGCTGTCAAACGGATTACGTGTGATTTCTGAATCTGCCGCACCCAAACACGTGAGAGCAGAACAGTTTACGGCAATGCACAAAGCTTTTGTGGAAAAAATTTCAACAGAATATGAAGCTAAAACCACCCCCGAAGCGGTGCCTCACTTTTTGATAAATCAATACTATCAAAAATTGCAAAAGGAAATCGTCCGCGAAATGATGCTTACCAAAAAAGTGCGCTTAGACGGACGCAAAATGGAAGAAATACGTCCGATATGGAGCGAAATAGACTATCTGCCGGGTGCGCACGGTTCAGCAATTTTCACTCGAGGCGAAACACAATCGCTGACCACCGTTACACTCGGAACTCCGCTTGACGAGCAAACCATTGACGGCGCATTGATACAAGAAAAACAACGATTTTTGTTACACTATAATTTTCCGCCGTTTTCAACCGGCGATGCGCGCCCGTATCGCGGGACAGGTCGCCGCGAAATCGGACACGGAAATTTGGCTCACCGAGCCATTGTTCGTATGTTACCCAACAAAGAACAAAATCCTTATACGGTTCGTGTTGTTTCCGACATTTTGGAATCAAACGGTTCTTCCTCAATGGCAACGGTTTGCGCAGGCACACTCGCACTTATGGATGCCGGAGTTCAACTTACGAGACCCGTTTCAGGAATTGCAATGGGCTTAATTACTGATAGTTCAGGCAATTACATTGTTTTGTCTGATATTTTGGGAGACGAAGACCACCTCGGCGATATGGATTTTAAAGTTACCGGCACAACCAAAGGTATCACAGCGTGCCAAATGGACATTAAAGTCGGAGGATTGTCTTATGAAATTCTGACCAAAGCTTTGCATCAGGCAAAAGCCGGACGTGCGCACATTCTGGGCGAAATGCTTAAAACCATTGACAAACCCCGTGATGCTTACAAACCGCATGTTCCGGGTATGATTACATTCAAAATCCCGACAGAATTTATCGGAGCAGTGATAGGTCCGGGCGGCAAAATTATTCAAGAAATCCAAGCCACAACAGGCACACATATTTCGATAGAAGAAACCGGAGGCTTCGGAGAAGTTACCATTTCAGGTCCTACGCAAGATTCTATAGACTTAGCATACAGACGAGTAAAGCAAATTACAGCACAACCGGAAATAAACGAAATTTACACCGGTAAAGTAAAAGCTATCCACCCGTTTGGGGCATTTGTAGAAATTATGCCGGGCAAAGACGGTTTGCTACATATCTCCGAAATTGACCACAAACGTATTGAAAAAGTGGAAGATGTGCTGAAAGAAGGACAAATTATTGAGGTCAAATTAATTGAGATTGATAAAAAAACCGGTAAATTAAAATTATCGCGCAAAGTATTGCTTGAAAAACCTCAACAAGCTAAAAAATAGACAGTTCTTTTAGCTTGTCTCAGATACACACTTTGCCGAAGTTTTTTGGCTTCGGCAAAGTTTATTAAATTTCTTAGCGGAAATAGAACAGAATATGGAAATCCGCTTTGAACGTATAATTATAAAAAAGAACTTATTGATATTCAATTACTTACAACACAACTTAGCCGCAAGACATCTTTCATAGAGAACACTTACATGGAATTGAACAAAATATATCACGGCAATACTTTTGAACTTATCAAAAAAGTAAAGGACGAAAGCATTGATTTGATAATTTGCGACGGACCGTATGGCGTAACAGAAAATGATTGGGATAAAATATCGGATATTCAAACTTTTAACCTCAACCTCATAAAACTCTTTTCCCGAGTTTTGAAACCCGGGGGCGCATTATATCTGTTCGGAAAAGACAATTGCATTGATTTTGTAGATTATCGTCCGTTTTTAACCTTAAATCGAAAAATAATCTGGTATCAGCCCAGCCGTTTAGCACAAGGGCGTTTGAATTTCACAAACAATTACGATTTGATAGTTTATTTTTCAAAAGGCAAGGCTAAAACCTACAATCTGGATGCCATTCGAGTGCCGCAACTTGTTGAACTCGACCATCGTAAGCGATGTGAAAACGTTCCTTCGGTGATAAACGGGATGTACGGAAAAACGAAATTTAATGAAGACGGGAAGAATCCGGGCGATGTGTGGGGAGACATCAAACAACTCACTTATAAATCTAAAGAATTGATTAGCAGAAAATTATTAAATACAATACAAAAACCTGAAAAACTGATAGAACGCATTGTAAAAGCAAGTTCAAACCTCGGAGACGTGGTGCTTGACCCATTTTGCGGCGTAGGTACAACGTTTGCAGTTTGTGAAAAATTAAAGAGAAATTTCATCGGATTTGAAATCAATCAAGAATATATTGAAATGGCAAACGGACGAGTCGGAAATAATAATATTCAACTTAATAATTAAGCACAATGTCGTTCAATCCAAATATACAGTATAGATGCACAATAATTCGGGGAAAATCTATTTCGAAAATGGACGATTATCTACCTGTTTATGCTGAAATATTAAATGAAATATGTCCTATTTCCGCTTTAGAATTTTCTGATTTGTTCGATAATAAACTTTCTAATTATATCAAAGACAGCGATTTAAAGACAACAAAAAACCATCGAACAGAAAATGCAGGAAAACTTCTGGGAATGTATTACGAAAAAAACGGTATTATATATATATCCGAACGTACAAAACAATTTTTAAAAGATAATGACCAACCAGCATTCTTTAAAAGTGTATGCTTCAATTTTCAACAACCAAACGGTTCTCAAAAAATTCAAACTATAAGAGGGAAAATCGAACAAAGAATAAAAATTAAACCATATCATTTTGTTTTAGCTCTTTTAAAAATAGCTGAAGATAAAGACTTAATTTTAACCAAAAATGAAATTGCGTATTATGTTTTAAATTCCTTAGAAGTTTTGCAAGGTAAAATCACAGTACAAGATACTTTTAATCGGATTATATTCGACAGAAAAAACAATATTCAAAAGAAAGTAGAAACACTTGGCAAAGCATATAGTTATGATATGCAACATATTAACGAACAATTCGATTATTTGGAATTAGCAAATTTAATCAGAAAAGATACTGCACATATTTGGTTAAATTCAAAAGAAAGCAAGGCAATTGAATTATTTGTCAATGATTTAAATAAACCATTAAGTTTTGATATTTACAGGTACGATTTTCACAACCCCGAGATTGGAAAAGAGATAATTACCGATTGGCAAGAATACTTCGGTTATATAGATGATAACCAAATTAAAGCATTCCGCACTTCAATACAAAGTTTAGAAGACAAAACAGTTCCGCAAGTTGTTTCTACTATTGAAATAGGCGACGAAGGCGAAATTTTCGTATTAAATACTGAAAAAGAAATTGTAAAATCGTTTAATCCACGCCTTGTGAATAAAGTAAACCATCACGGTAAGACGAAGGGTTTAGGTTATGATATTACTTCGATTGAAGCTAAAAGAAACTTATCCAATCCTGAATTTTTAAGGTATATCGAAGTAAAAACGACGAAAAGAGTGCATCCGCCAGATTTAACAGCAACTTATGATACAATAAATTGTACAAGAAATGAATGGGTTGCGGCTCAACAGCATTCCGAGCATTTTTACATTTACAGAGTATATTTTACTTCAAAAGGTGTATTTTTAAAAATAATAAAAAATCCTTTTGAAAAAAACGAACAAGGAAAATTATATGCAACCCCATTATTGTATCGAGTAGAATTTAATGAGAGTGCAATTGACGAAAACTATAAATACGCACAAAATGGATAGCTTACAATTGTGGACATATCAAAATATTGAAGTAGATGATATTGTGAACTATCGTATTATCGAAAAAAACAAGTCAAAAATTGATGTTCAAAAAACTATTTTCAATAAAATTGAACATAATTTGAATTTTGAAAACGGAACGCATTTATCAAACTTAGTACATTTTCAGTTAGCCCCCAAAACACCAATTCAAAGGTGGTATCCTTATCGCGAAGGTTTTTCAATAAATCTTGTAAATAGTTTTTTGAAAGAACTGAACATTACCGGAAATGTTTTCGACCCTTTTGTCGGTAGCGGAACAACTCTTTTATCTGCTCGAAATTATAATTTAAATTCTTTTGGAACAGATGTAAATCCAATTTCTATTCTGATTGCAGAAGTATCAAATGAAGTGTATTTTACAAAAGAAATAATAGACACAAAAGAAATTTTAAATGAAATAATTAACTCAAATAACCAACAAAGTAATATAAAAACTAATTTCCAGTTAGCAGATAAAGCATTCAATACCGAAATTCTGCAAACTTTATTAAATTTAAAAATCCAAATCAATCAAATTCAGAACATCAAAATACAACGTTTACTTTTTGTTGCTTGGTTGTCTATAATAGAACAAGTGTCGAATGTAAAAAAGGAAGGCAACGGAATAAAGTATAAAAACAGAAAACGAACTTCGTCCGGGTATATTAACATTGATAAGGTAGTATGGGAAAACGAAACTTTCCCAAAAGATAAAATAAACTATGTAAAGACAATTTATAAAAATAAAGTAGAATTAATATTGAACGATATTGAAAATCATTACGGCGCGATTGAAAATAAGCCACAAATTTTTAATACAAATTGTATTAATTTTAATGAAAAATTTCAGGATAATTTACAGTTTACTTTTTTTTCGCCACCTTACTGCAATTCATTCGATTATTTTGAAATTCACAAAGTTGAATTATGGTTAGGTGATTTCGTTACAACACACGACGAATTAAAAAAACTAAGAATTAAAGGGTTTCGTTCAAATTCCAACTCACTAAACGGAAAAAAAATTGAATACAAAAATGATTATATTGAAGAGTTAATAGGTTTGTTTGATGAACAAAAACTTTGGCACAAACAAATACCTAATGTTGTACGCGGGTATTTTGATGACATGTATCAATTACTTAAAAATATTTATTTACAAACCGAAAAAAACGGATTTGTCGGAATAGTTGTTGGTAATTCAGCATATTCAGAAATAATAATTCCAACAGACGCCATAATTGCCGATTTTGCAAAAGAAATTGGATTTTCGCTCGAAAAAATTTATGTAACAAGGCATTTAACAACAAGTTCGCAACAAAAAACGGCATTGTCGAAACTCAATAACTATTTACGTGAAAGTATCATTATTTTAAAAAAATGACAGAAAAAATTGAATTACAGACTGTAAATGAAATAATTCCCGAAAATATTAATTTTGAGACCATTCTCAATATTAACACTAAAAGTGTAAACGAATTAACACACGGTTTTCATAAATACCCCGGCAAATTTATTCCGCAAATTCCCAATTGGGCAATAAATAAATATCTTAAAAAAACAAAAAAAGCAACCGTTCTCGACCCTTTTTGCGGTTCAGGAACTACATTAGTTGAAAGCAATGTTTTAGGATACAATGCAATCGGAATCGATATTGACCCTTTGTCTGTTCTAATTTCGCAAGTAAAAACCACAAAAATTAATATAGATAAACTGAATGAAATTATTGATTGGCTAAAAAAAAATCTGTTAGATACTAAAATAAATTCGGTTTTTTTACCCAAAATAAATACATTAAATCATTGGTTTAATACAGATGCAATTCATAAACTTGGTAAAATTCGGTTTATAATTAACGAAATTCCAAAAGTATTTCCGGATAATCAGGATATACATAATTTGATAATTACTTGTTTTTCATCAATTATTCGTAGAGTATCAAACGCCGATAATCAGTCGCAAAAAACTTACGTTTCGCATACCTTAAATAAAAATCCCGAAGAAGTTTATTCCCTGTTTTTTTCGCAATTGAATTATTACAAACAAAGTATAAATGATTTTAATGTAATTGTAGATAGTGCTAAAAGCAAAGTATTAAATAATTCAAGTTCTGAAAGTTTAAACAACTTGATTTTGAACCAAGATATTGATTTAGCAATAACATCGCCACCTTACATCAAAGCTATTGATTATGTTTATAATCAAATGGCGGAGCTTTTCTGGATTGGTGATTTGTTTGGAATTGAAACACAAGAAAAGCAAAATTCATTTAAGCAAAACTATATTGGTAATAAGCAAATAAATAAAGCAGAATATTCCAAATTTACACCCCAAAAATTTAAAACTGAAATAGAAATTTTAGATATAAATCTTAAAACAATTATCGAAACGGATAAAAAAAACGGTTTAAAACACGCTTATGTAACGTGGAAATATTTTGCTGAAATGGATAAGCATTTTAAAGAAATGTCGAATATTTTGAAAAAAGACGCAAGCTACATTATGGTAGTTGGCGATAGTGCAGTAAGTGGTGTAAATATATATACAGCAACGATTTTATGCAAAATAGCCGAAAAATACAGCTTTAAATTAGCCAATAAATGGGGCTACAAGATAAAAAACCGATATATGCGTTTCGACAGAAAAGGGCGAGGTGGAATTATTAATATTGATTGGGTTCTTGAGTTTAAAAAAGTATCCGAATAAATTCATTTGTAACACCTTTGCTAATTTGTGTTAAACTAAATTTGTATCAGGACAAGATATTAAATTTTACACATTGAGAACAACGGTCAAAGGCAATTCGAATATAAATCCGAATTTTAAAAAAAATAATACGATTCAAATTCACGGACAAAGTCCGAAAAAAATAATATATTTGTAAATATATGGATTACAATACTTCCCGCAAAAAACTCATCATGCGCGAATACGGGCGTAATGTTCAGGAGATGGTTGTTGCTGCCGTAAAAATAGAAGACCGAGCAGAACGCAGTCAAGCTGTTCACGGCATCGTAGATTACATGGGACGCATGTACCCTTACCTGCGCGATTTGCGCGATTTTAAGCATAAACTCTGGGACCATGTTGCAATAATGTCTGATTACCAATTAGATATAGATGCTCCTTATGAGTTGCCCACTGCTGAAACTTTTGCACAACCCCCAATGAAAGTTCCATACAGTGTTGGTAAACCTCGCAAAAAACACTACGGTCAAACGGTGTTTCGTATGATTGAGCACGCTTTAACGCTCACCGAAGGAGAAGAACGCAACAATTATATCGGGCAACTTGCCAATCACATGAAAAAATCATACATGATTTGGAACAAAGACAATGTTGATGATTCATTGATTTTTAAGGATTTATACGAATTATCAAACGGTAAAATCGAAATTCCGGCACATTTTAAACTCACAACACAACGTGATTTTATGCAAGCACACGCTTATGCTACGCAACAAAATCAGAATCAAAAACGAAAAAAAAGACGAAAAAAGTAATACCATGGCATCATTCCGAATAGAAGGCGGGCAAAGCCTACACGGCGAAATACATCCGCAAGGTGCTAAAAATGAGGCACTTCAAATTATTTGCGCAACTTTGCTGACAGATAAAAATGTAACTATTCACGGCGTTCCTGATATTTTGGATGTCAATAATTTAATATTGCTTATCGGAAAATTAGGTGCAGAAGTAACACGTATCGGCGACAGCACATACCGAATTAAAGCTGAAAACATTGATTTAGAATATCTTAAAACTGAAGAATATCGAACTCAAGGGGCAAAATTACGCGGCTCCGTGATGACAATCGGTCCACTGCTTGCACGATTCGGACACGCTTTTATACCTCAACCCGGCGGCGACAAAATAGGACGCAGACGCTTAGATACTCATTTTCAAGGCTTTGTGTCATTGGGAGCAAACTTCCGTTTCGATGCTGAAAATTCATGTTATAACGTACATGCCGAGAAACTTCGCGGAAAATTTATGCTCTTGGACGAAGCCTCAGTTACCGGAACGGCAAACATCATCATGGCAGCGGTGCTTGCCGAAGGTGTAACCACCGTGTACAACGCTGCTTGTGAGCCTTACATCCAGCAATTGTGCCTGATGCTCAACCGAATGGGTGCGAAAATTTCCGGTATCGGTTCAAATCTTTTAACCATTGAAGGTGTAAGCGAACTCGGCGAATGTGAACATACCTTGTTGCCCGATATGATTGAAATCGGAAGTTTCATCGGATTGGCTGCGATGACAAAATCCGAACTGACCATAAAAAATGTACGCGGAGATATGCTCGGAAATATACCCTCAACTTTCAGAAAGTTAGGAATCCGATTAGAACTAAGGAATGATGACATATTTATTCCACAACAAGAACATTATCAGATAGATACATTTATTGACGGCTCGATAATGACGCTTGCCGATGCACCTTGGCCGGGACTTACACCCGATTTACTGAGCGTTCTTTTGGTGGTGGCTACACAAGCCGAGGGGAGTGTGTTAATACATCAAAAAATGTTTGAAAGCCGCTTGTTTTTTGTAGATAAACTGATTGATATGGGTGCAAAAATTATACTCTGCGATCCACACCGCGCTACGGTTATCGGGATGAACCACGACGTGAGGTTGCGCGCGGCACACATGACATCGCCCGACATTCGCGCAGGTATTGCTTTACTTATCGCGGCTATGTCGGCACAAGGCACAAGTGTTATCAAAAATATCGAACAAATTGACCGAGGTTATGTGCGCATAGACGAACGCCTGAACGCTCTCGGCGCAAAAATCACGAGAGTTTAAATTGAAACCGCAAACCGGCAGATTGTATTTACCTTTTTTCATAAAGTAAATCAATGACTTATGTTTTTTATGAAACATTCCGAATATATGCCTCATATTTAGAGCTTGCAAGAAAACTCGTAACTCATTGAACTACTTTAAAATATAACAGAATTTTGATTGAATGTTTTAAGACATTCGGTAGAAATACAGTAGAAATTCGATTGAAACTAAAAAGAACAATAAATGACTACTTTTTGACTATTGAATGACTACTAAATGACAATAACCAACATAATATCAAACATTTACACGTTTTCTTACAGACACAATCTAACAATTTGAACCTTTATATTAAGGACTAAAATCCGAGTTCTTAACGAAATATTGAAAAAAAGGCATAAAAAAAGGGTAAGCTACTCACATCGCACCGCTCAACCATCGTACCCTTGCTTCGATCAAGACCTGGGGGATTAGAAAGGAGCTGGTCGTATGAGACTTACCCGATGCAAAAGTAATTACTTTTTCGTGGTCTCCAAAATTATTTTTAATTTTCAGATAAAGTTATTTGAATATAAAAAAAACATTACGCTAAATAACTCACTTACAGTAACAAACAGAAATAATAAAAAAATTTCAAAAAATTCACAAAAAAACTTGGAAACGTTTTATGTTTTTTTCGTTTCTTTGTGCTTTCGTTTTTCAAAAATAAAAAATGGACGATAAATTTCTGCAAATTTTAGAAAAAACAAGTACGCTGTATAAAAAATACGGCTTAAAAAGCATCAGCATGGACGATGTTGCGGTTGAAAACGGTGTTTCAAAAAAAACATTATACAAATATGTGTCTGATAAGAACGATTTGATTCGCAAGATAATGCAATACGAATCGAAACGCATCATTGCCTCGCAAAAAGATATTTTTGAGCAAAACTTGAATGCTATTGAAGAAGTGTTCGCTATTCGTCCGATTATTTTGGAAATGATAAAAAAATATAACCCTGTGGTTGAGTTTGACTTAAAAAAATATCACCCGGATATTTTCAACGACATGATAAATATCAAGGCAAAGCAAATCCACATAGTTACGGTTCGAAACTTGCATAAAGGAATTCAGGAAGGATTGTATCGTCAAAATATAAATGTAGAAACTGTTGCACGCATCAGAGTTGTAACAGAAATCAATCGCATACAAGCTGACGAAGATATTGAATGTGCAAAACTTATCGGAGAGGAGGCGCTGATGCAAGTTATTGAATATCATCTTAGAGCAATATGCAGCCCCAAGGGTTTAACAATATTAGAACAAAAATTAATCGAAATAGAAGCAGAAAAATGAAGCAAATATTTTTTTTAGTCGCTACGGCAATATTTTTAGGATTCGGAACACTTTCCGCACAAAGAGATTCGGATACACTCACTCGTTACACACTTAACGACTTGACAGAGTATGCTTTACAAAACAATTACGAAATCCGGAACGCCAAAAAAGACATTCAAATTGCAAAATCACGAAAATGGGAGACAACTGCAATCGGACTACCGCAGGCAAGCATCACGGGCACTTGGCAATATTTATTTGAAGTGCCGACCATGAATATGCCTTTGTCAATCACGTATGTTCCGGATGCCCAAAACCCCTTCAACCACATGCACATAGACACGAGTGCCGTGTGGGAGCTCGGCTCGGAATCAAGCGCATCCGTTGATTTTACGGTATCGCAACTTGTGTTCAGCGGCGAATACATTGTGGGTTTACAAGCCGCTAAAATTTACATGAGTTTATCTGAAACCGGTTATCAAAAAAAGGAGCAAGATGTTAAAGAAAGTGTAACCAAAACCTATTATTTAGCCTTAATCACAGATGAAAGTATTCGGATATTAGATTCTGTTTATCAAACACTTAACCATCTTTATACCGAAACGGAAGCGTTTGCCGAAGCAGGTTTTCTCGAAGTTACGGATACCGAGCAATTGAAACTGAATGTGAAAACAACCGAAAATGCTCTGCTCTCGTTCAAAAATCAGCGGGAAGTTATTTACGGCATGCTGAAAATGCAAACAGGTATGAATCAAAGTGATACATTGGTATTAGTTTCCGATTTGGTTGAGATGCAAACTGCAGTTATGACTGTAACATTAGCCTCGCAAGAATTTCAGGCAGAAAATACGATTGATTATCAATTACTTGAAGTGCAAGAAAAACTGATGCATTTAGATTGGAATCGTGAAAAAACAACCTATTTACCCACAGTTACAGCATTTTACAGACATCAAGAGCAAATAAATGCACCAAGTTTCAATTTCAGCACACCGGATGTTGTCGGCGCAAGTGTTCAAATTCCGATTTTCAGCAGCGGGATGCGAAACGCTCGCGTAACCCAAAAACGCTTGGCTTATGAACAAACCGTGAATCAAAAGTTGCAAGCAGAACAAGGCTTGTATCTTCAACATTCACAAACACTTGCAGATTTTAATACAGCTTATGACAAATTTTTAAATCAAATTGAAACCAGAAATTTGTCAAAAAAAATCTATGAAAATACGCTTATTAAATTTAAAACCGGAACTGTATCCGGTATGGAACTCACGCAAGCTCAAAGTCAGTATTTTCAAGCTCTTTCAAACTATTATCAATCATTGAACGAATTGATTGACAAACAAATAAAGCTAAAAAAACTGTTAAATCAATTGTAATAAAAAAATCAT
>DYOJ01000007.1:5374-6479 GCA_020720705.1 Acetofilamentum sp. | reverse complement strand
AGTATTTTCGCGTTCGGCGCATGCAAACAACCTGAAACTACCGACCCCCAAGCTCGAATATTTGAGCTGAAAGATGAATTGGCAAAACTTGAAAAAACTGTAAATGAGAGTGATACGGTTTCGAGCGGTAAAAAAGTTAAAATTAAAACTATTGAAACCAAAAAGGAATCGGTAACACATACGTTCAAAGTAACCGGTGTTGTTGAAGCGGTTGATTTTGCGTATGTTACACCGGAAATGAACGGTCAGATACAATCTATTGCCGTGAAAGAAGGCGACCGTGTGAACAAAGGGCAATTGCTTGCTAAATTGAACGATAAAGTGATGCAAAACACAAAAAAAGAACTCGAACTCGCCTTAGACCTCGCCACAACGATGTATGAAAAGCAAAAATCACTCTACGAGCAAGGTGTCGGGAAGGAGCTGGATTACCTCACTGCGAAAAATCAAAAAGAAAGTTTAGAAGCCAAAATCAAAACGCTTGATTCACAAATCTCAATGTCTCGCATTGTTGCTCCGTTTTCGGGTATTGTTGATAAAATTTACCGAAAAGAAGGCGAACTCGCCGCACCGGGTCAGCAATTTATTGACCTTGTAAATTTAGATAAGTTCGAAGTAGAAGCAGATGTTTCGGAAAAATATATACCTTACATACAAAAAGGCGCGCCGGTAACAGTCTCATTTTCAGCGTTTCCTGATATTATTCAGAAAACGAGCATCAATCGAACCGGAAATGTCATAAATCCGGCAAACAGAACTTTTAAAGTTGAAGTAGTTATGAACAATGTAGGCGGAAAAATTAAACCGAACATGACCGCAGACCTCACTTTGTCCGATTACTCGGGAACTGATATTTTGGTACCCTCCGAAGCCGTTAAAACCGACAAAAAAGGTCAATTTGTATTTGTTGTAACCCAAAAGGACGGAAAATCCATTGCCGAAAAGAGATACATTAAATCCGACAAACATGTTGATACTCAATCTATTGTATCGGAAGGACTGTCCGAAAAAGAACGAGTTATTGTTCAAGGATACAATTTGGTTACCAACGGAACAGAAGTCGTAGAATAAGTGAGTAGTAAGTAGTAAGTTGTGAGTTGTGAGT
>DYOJ01000007.1:0-5274 GCA_020720705.1 Acetofilamentum sp. | reverse complement strand
ATAATAATGCAAGAACAAAATACACGTGAGTTTAAGCTGACCACAGTCTCACTCAAGAATAAAACAACTGTATATCTGATAATTGCACTGCTTGCAATTGCGGGAAGCGGGATATATGTTACGATGGCAAAGGAAATATTTCCGGAAGTATCCTTGCCTACGGTATTTATCAAAACCGTTTACCCCGGCAACTCCCCCGCAGACATGGAAAACTTGGTTACCCGACAGCTCGAAAAGCAGATTTCGACCATCAAAGGACTCAAAGAAGTTCGCTCAAATTCAACCCAAGACAATTCGGATGTCTTTGCCGAATTTAATTCTGACGTTGATATTGACCAAGCCGTTGAAGATATCAAAGATGCCGTTGATAAAGCTAAAAATGACTTACCGACCGACTTGCCCGCCGACCCGATGGTATTTGAACTCGACCCATCCGAGTTTCCGGTTCTGAACATCAACATTTCGGGAGATTTCTCCTTAGACGAATTTCGGAAATATTCCGAGCAACTTCAAGATGAAATCGAGAGCATTGACGAGGTTTCAAAAGTGAATATCAAAGGGATAGAAGAAAAACTTATCCGTTTGAATTTAGATAAATCCAAAATGGATGCGTTTCAACTCACGTTTGACGATATTGAAAGTGCCGTAAAATATGAAAACATGACTGTCTCCGGCGGCGATTTAATTATCGGGAACACCCGCCGCTCGGTTCGGACAACAGGCGAGTTCAAAAACCTCCGCGAAATGGAGGACATTATCGTTAAAAGCGAAAAAGGAAATGTTATTTATTTGAAAGATGTGCTCGAAAACGGCACAATTACAGACGGTTACAAAGATGCCCTGAGCTATGCTCGCCTCAACGGACAAACAGTGGTGTCCTTACAAGTGATTAAAAAAAGTGGCGAAAATTTAATTGAGTGTAACGAACAAATATTTTCGCTGCTCGAACATGCTCAAAAATCCTATCTACCTCAAACCATGTCGGTTCACACCACCAACGACCAATCGGATATGGTGCGCATGATGATTGAAAATCTGGAAAACAGCATTATCATGGGGATACTTTTTGTGATGTTCGTGCTGTATTTTTTCTTAGGCACACGCAACGCCATGTTTGTCGGGTTTTCGATTCCGATGTCTATGTTGTTGTCTTTCGTTGTTTTAGGGCTAATGGGTGCAACAATAAACATGATAGTTCTGTTCAGCTTAGTGCTCGCCTTGGGTATGCTCGTGGACAATGCCATTGTTGTTATTGAAAACTACCACCGTTTCCGGAGCGAAGGCATGGGCTTGTTTGATGCAGCAAAGCGAGCAACCGGCGAAATCGCATGGGCTATCATATCATCCACCCTCACAACGCTTGCTGCATTTTTCCCGCTAATGTTCTGGCCCGGCATTATGGGAAATTTCATGTATTTTCTGCCGTTGACACTTATCATTGTGCTCACATCATCGCTCTTAGTTGCCTTGGTTATCATTCCTACTATCACACTATTATTTAAAAAAGAAGAACAAGTCGGAAAACATGAAAGCGCACGCAAACCGCTTATAATTGCAGGTTCAGCCGCAATTCTTGCAGTGCCGTTTTATCTCGGAGGTGTAAATGCACTCGGTAATTTGCTGGCTATCACGGTTATAATTACTTTACTAAATCATTATGTGTTTCTAAATATGGCACAATGGTTTCAGAACAGCTTTTTTCCGAAATTAGAGAATTTTTATCTACGACTTTTAAAATTTGCTTTGCGCGGACGAAATCCGATATTTGTTGTGTTCGGGACACTTTTCTTATTGTTCGCTACTATTATTTTTATGGGGATACGAAAACCGAATGTCGGTCTGTTTCCGTATAACGAACCTAAGTATCTGATTATCAAATCTCAAATGCCTGTAGGAACGGATATAACCGGAACTGATATTTTGGCTCGAAAAATAGAAATGACAGCCGACAGCCTCATTAAATTGCACGGATACGACGGAATTGTTGAATCTATGCTTACCACAGTCGGGCAAGGTGCTGTGGGCGAAAACGAATTTGCAATCGGAACCACGCCTAACCGCACGGTTACAACCGTCAATTTTGTGGAATTTAAAGACCGAGGCGATAAAGCCACCGGCGATTTACACAAAATACTGTCAGACGAGCTTATCGGAAAATATCCCGGCGTAATTACTTCAATCGAAAAAAACCGAATGGGACCGCCTACCGGCAAAGCAATCAGTATAGAATTAAAAGGTGAAAATTTTGAAAAATTATTGGTTCAGGCTGATACAGTTATGCAAATTCTTAACTCGGCAAACATTCCCGGCGTTGAGGGCTTAAAATTGGATTTAGATTTAGGCAAGCCGGAACTGATTATCTCCATAAATCGCGAAAATGCAAGACGTTACGGTTTATCCACCGGACAAGTAGCCTCAACAATTCGAACTGCACTATTCGGAAAAGAAGTGTCAGATTTCAAAATCGGCGAAGAGGAATATCCGATTCAAATTCAACTCTCCGAATCGTCCCGGAATGACATCAATGTACTTCTGAATCAGGTAATTACATTCAGAGATAAAACCGGTAAATTAGCCAATGTTCCAGTGTCCTCAGTTGCTGATTTTAAATATACAAACTCCTTGGATGTTATCAACCGAATTGACGAGCAACGTGTTATCACTCTATCTTCCAATTTGTTAGCTGATGCAAACGGAACAGCAGTCAACCAAACTATTGCCAAAATTCTAAACCGATACGACCTTCCCGAAGGTTACAGTTACGAACTCACCGGTGAACAAGAGCAACAAAAAGAGACCTCAAGTTTTTTGATGCGAGCGATGCTTATTGCAGTTGCATTAATAACCCTTATACTTGTCGCTCAATTTAATTCGATAGCTAAAGCATTGATTATCATGGCAACTGTACCATTTAGCACGATAGGTGTTTTCGGCGGTTTAGCAACTTTTAAAATGGACTTCGTTATTTTGATGACCGGTATCGGGATTGTATCGCTTGCAGGCGTTGTCGTGAATAATGCAATTGTGCTGGTGGATTATATTGATTACTTAAAGCGATTGTTGAAGCAAAAACGTAATCTGCCCGAGGACAGCAATTTACCTATGAGTGATATCGAAGAAATCATAAAAACTGCCGGAAAAACAAGGCTTAAACCTGTGCTGCTCACTGCTATTACGACCATTCTCGGACTTGTGCCCATGGCAGTTGGTTTCAATATAGATTTTGCCGGAATGTTATCGGATTTTGCACCCGAAATCTATTTTGGAGGCGACAATTCATTATTCTGGTCTCCAATGGCTTGGACTGTTATCTTCGGTTTAACTTTCGCTACATTTCTGACATTAATTCTTGTTCCGGTGATGTATTTGATTGGAAATCGTGTTAAATTAAAATTTAAAAAGAACACAATTTAAAATCAATCTAAATAAGAGAATTTTTCATAACTGTCTCAAATACAATTTATTAGTAAATAATATGAGCTTAAAACAACCTTTTTTATAGGTTAATATCAAATATATTTTTTTTCAAATCAAAAAAAGAAACATCTTTGCAACTGATTTTTTAAGTTCTTTTTAAACCCTTTTTAAAAATTCATATTAAACAAAAAATAAGATGGTACACAGAATAGCAGTCCCGGTTGAAGCCGGTTTAGTCGCCGCTGATTTCAATAAAACATCGCATATTCACTTTTACGACATCGAAGAAAATCAAATCGTGAAAGAACAAATGAGCGTATTTCCGACTGAAAATGAAAGCGTTATGCCTATTTTTCTTGCTGAGAATTCGGTAAACGAGGTCATTCTCGGGCAACCGCAAGAAAGCGAAATCAACACCTTTTTAGCAAGCAGAATTAGTGTAGTTATCGGAGCACCGGTCATGAACCCTCGCGAAGTTGTTGAAGATTACCTGTTCCAAATGCAACATCAACATCACCACCATTCACACGGCGGTTGCGGCTGTGGCTCAGGTACTTGCGAGACAGATTCTGAATACGAAGAAGGTTGCGGTTGCGACTCCGATTGCGGCTGTCATTAATCTTTCATATTCACTACGAAAAAATAATAACGGCAATGCACTCCGAATGTAGAGTGTTTGCCGTTTTTTTTTCAAAAAAATGCCGAAAATCCGGCTAAAAGATTACCTTTGCACACTGATTTTTTTACAAATTTGTTCCAAAATAATATTTACACCATGCAAAGAGATTCGCTCATTTTCGACCTGATTCAACAAGAATACAATCGCCAAAAACGCGGCATTGAACTAATCGCGTCTGAAAACTTTGTAAGCAAACAAGTTATGGAAGCAATGGGTTCACCTTTGACAAATAAATATGCCGAAGGTTACCCCGGAAATCGCTACTACGGAGGTTGCGAAATCGTGGACAAAACCGAACAAATAGCCATAGACCGTGCAAAACAACTGTTTGATGCCGAGTGGGCAAACGTTCAGCCACATTCCGGCGCGCAGGCAAATGCCGCTGTAATGCTTGCCGTGCTTAATCCGGGCGATACATTTTTGGGGTTAAACCTCTCGCACGGCGGACATCTCACACACGGCTCGGCTGTCAATTTTTCAGGAATTTTATATAAAGCCTTGTCATACAACGTCAAAGAAGAAACCGGACGAGTGGATTACGATGAGATGGAAGCACTTGCGATTGAACACAAACCAAAACTCATTGTTGGCGGTGCATCTGCCTATTCGCGTGAGTGGGACTATGCACGCATGCGTAAAATTGCCGACAAAATCGGAGCTTTGTTTATGATTGATATGTCCCACCCGGCAGGTTTAATCGCAGCCGGAATTCTGGAAAACCCTGTGAAACATGCACATATCGTAACATCCACAACACATAAAACCCTGCGCGGTCCACGCGGCGGTATCATTCTTTTGGGCAAAGATTTTGACAACCCCTTCGGGAAAACCAATCCGAAAGGCGAGCTACGAAAAATGTCAGCACTACTCGACTCTGCAGTTTTCCCCGGCACACAAGGCGGACCTTTGGAACATGTTATTGCCGCCAAAGCCGTAGCGTTCGGCGAAGCTCTCGCCGATGAGTTCAAAGTGTACCAAAAACAAGTTTTGATAAATGCGAAAGCTATCGCAAATGCCTTTATGTCAAAAGGATACAAAGTAATTTCGGGCGGAACGGATAACCATTCCATGCTGATTGATTTGCGAACAAAATATCCGGAACTTACCGGTAAAGCTGCCGAAAAAGCTCTCGAAAAAGCCGACATCACACTGAACAAAAATATGGTACCGTTCGATTC
>DYOJ01000266.1 GCA_020720705.1 Acetofilamentum sp. | reverse complement strand
ATATTAGATATTAGACTCAAATTGCTCAATTTCAATTAGTTCCGATTTATCTTATAATCAGTGGAAATTTCCAATCTAATTTGCCATAAATCAACTTCTTAAAAAAATATTATCGGAGTATTGTTATTTGAAATCGGTTTTAATACCAATCTTCATAAAATATTTGTCTTTTAAATGTGATTGTTATATTTTGCGGAAAAAAAGTAATGAATATTCGCACAGCATTATTTCCGGGTTCGTTCGACCCTTTTACAATCGGACACGAATCGCTTGCTCGCAGAGGGTTGATATTTTTTGATAAAATAATTGTTGCAATCGGTTACAATACTACGAAACAAGGTTTTATCAACCCTGAAAATCGTAAACTGATGATTGAGGAGATTTTTTCGGACGAGCCTCGTGTCCAAATCGAATTATATACCGGTTTGACTGTTGATTTTTGTAAAAAACTCAATATACATGCAATTTTGCGCGGATTACGAACAGCCGCCGATTTTGAATATGAGCGGGCAGTCGGGCACATGAACAATTTGATGGAAACCGACATCGAAACCGTGTTTTTATTGACACAACCGGAACATTCGCCCATAAGTTCAACTATTGTGCGTGAAATTTTGCTCAACGGCGGCGATGTTCGTAAATTTGTTCCGAACGTGGAAATTCTAAAAAAGTACTTGCCGGCTTAAAAATTGCATTTGTATTTGTAACCGTCAAAAATGACGACCCATTTATCTGCAAAAAAGAAAACCTTGTCAATGGTTTGTGCGGTTTCAGCCAAGGATTTGAGCGTTGTTTCGAGGTCTGTCGGAATATTGGCAAAACTTATGCCCTTGCCGGCGTACAGTATCACCCATGCTTTTTGCGAGTTAATTGCAAAATGTTTGACGCGTTGATGCCTGTCTTGTAACGATTTTAGTTTTTGGACGGCGAGTTTAGGCACATTTTTTTTGTAATACGAGTTATCTCCGTAAAGAATCACCGCACCGCTGTCGGGCATCGGAGCGTAGCACGTGAGACGCTGTTCTTTTTGACGAATTGTGTTTAGGGCTTCTTTTTCGTCAGCATCACGCACATCGCCGTTGTGGTCGGCTGTGCCGTAAAGCATCAGCCAAGAACCGTTTTTTGCAAAATCTATATCAATGATTTTCATTTCTTTAGCACTGATATTTTGCAATTCGGTTTTGACATCGCTCGGCATATTGACAAACGAGTAACCCCATTCGCCAAACACAATCACCCATTCTCCTAAGCGGTTGACTGCGATGGTTTGCAAGGGTAAATTGTTTTTTTGAAGTGTATCCAATTCTTGTTTTAACACTTCAATATTGTTTACAAAACTTTGAGCATCAAGCGAAATGCACAAAAGAAAGAAGGCTAAGGTGATAAAATAAACTTTCATAAGTCTGATTTTCTTTAATATTTGTAACTCGAATTTTCAACAATATCTTTTGACAAAATATTTACAAGATAATGTCAAAAATATAACGGAAATTCTTATGTTCGTAATATATGTTGCTGTTGATATACTGTTTACGGTTTACGGTTGAGGGTTGAGGGTTGAGGGTTTAGTTTGTTTCAAAAATTTGATTATTAGGTGTTTATTGATAAAATGTAAATAACTTAAAACAGTTTCATTGATAATATGCAGACAAAGTTATGAGTAATATCTCATATCTTAAGTCTCATATCTCAAGTCTCATATCTCATATCTCAAGTCTCAAGTCTCAAGTCTCATATCTCACTAATTATTTCCGACTACTGTTAAAGAAAACCTCACGTGTAATTTGTGATACGCAAATATACGAATATTCCTGACATTTTTTTTATTTTTATGCAGATATTTCAAAAGGAAAAACTGTTGTATCTGTATTTTTTGTAGATTTGCAGAATAAGGCACGGATGTGTATCGTATTTCAAAATTGGATTTAAACATGAATTTGTATAGTATTGAAACCGGAAATTTGAAACTTGACGGAGGCGCGATGTTTGGTGTAGTTCCGAAAGTGATTTGGGAAAAACTTTATCCCGCCGATGAACATAACTTGTGCAATTGGGCAATGCGTTGTTTGTTGGTCGTAACCGATGAAGGACGTAAAGTGCTCATTGATACAGGAATGGGTGATAAGCAAAGCGATAAATTCTTCGGACATTACTACCCCAACGGCGATGTTACCCTTGAACAATCTTTGGCAAAAGCAGGTTTCGGATTGGAAGACATTACCGATGTGATTATCACTCACTTGCATTTTGACCATGTCGGAGGTGCCGTGAACTATAACGACGAGGGCGAGTTGGCTCCGACATTTCCGAACGCGAAGTATTATGTTTCAAAAACCCATTGGGAATGGGCAGAATCTGCAAACAGAAGGGAGAAAGCCTCTTTTTTGCCTGAAAATTATATGCCTTTGAAGGAACACGGAGTTCTTTATATGGTTGAAAATGAGGGAGAACTGATACCCGGTATCAACATAAAATTTTACAACGGACATACAGACGGACAACTGATTCCGTTCGTTAATTTTGGCGGACGAACGATTGTGTATGGTGCCGATTTATTTCCGAGCACCGCACATTTGCCCATGCCATACATTATGGGCTACGATACGCGACCGCTTATTACGTTACAAGATAAAGAATCGTTTTTTGCAGAAGCAATTGCGGGAAATTATGTGTTGTTTTTTGAACACGATTTGTATAACGAATGTTGCTCCTTACAGGAAACCTCAAAAGGAATCAGACACAAAGATACGTTCACGCTTGCCGAATTTGTATCCGGAAAATTTTAAAAAAATAAGAACAAGTTTTTTGTGAAAATATGCAAATTATTAATCATATAACAAATCTTGCCGTTTGGCATATCGTATTTCAAAAATTTTAAAAAGATATTAAAATGAAACAGTTAATTGCTCTCAGTTTTTTGCTAAGTATCGGTCTCGGTTTATCCGGACAAAAGGTTTACACCGTTGATTACAAGAGTGATGCCGATGTAAAAGTGTTTGTAGTTGATTACAAAAGCGATGCCGATTTAGTTGTCTATAAATGCGATTACAAAAGTGATGCTTCCGGAAATCAAGGGTATTGGTTTTTTGTTGATTACAAAAGCGATGCCGACAAGAAAATTTTTTTCGTGGATTACAAAAGTGATGCCGACCTGAAGATTTTCTTTGCCGACTATAAAAGTGATGCCGGTTGGCGCGAAAAATCAAAGCAACATCTCATGTATTAAATCTCCGAAACGCTTGTCGTTTAGCTTAAATGCCTTCGACTTTGAGTTTTTCGGAATTTTCAGCCATCTGTAGTTGGTCTATCATTTCTTGAATATTTCCGTCCATAAACGACTGTAAGTTATACATGGTGTAATTGATGCGGTGGTCGGTTATACGTCCCTGCGGGTAATTGTAGGTGCGTATTTTGGCTGAGCGGTCGCCGGAAGAAACCATTGTTTTTCTTTTGCTGGATATTTCGTCCAGATATTTCTGATATTCAATGTTATACAGACGAGTTCGCAACTCTTTCATCGCCTTTTCTTTGTTCTTGATTTGCGATTTTTCGTCTTGACAAGTTACGATTAATCCGGTGGGTATATGCGTGAGTCGAATAGCTGAGTAGGTTGTGTTTACCGATTGTCCGCCCGGACCGGAGGAACAAAATGTATCTACTCGGATGTCCGAAACATTCAAATCAATTTCAAAATCTTCGGCTTCGGGCAATACGGCAATGGTCGCTGCCGAGGTGTGAACACGTCCCTGCGTTTCGGTTTTCGGAACACGTTGCACACGATGCACACCCGATTCGTATTTCATAACACCGTAAACATCTGTGCCTGAGACTTCAAACACAATCTCTTTGTATCCGCCTTGCGTGCCTTCTGTCATGGAGGTTACTGCCATTTTCCAACCTTTGATTTCGCAAAAACGTGTGTACATGCGGTATAAATCGCCGGCAAAAATTGCGGCTTCATCGCCACCCGTGCCGCCGCGTATTTCCACGATTGCATTTTTGGCATCTTCAGGGTCTTGGGGTAAGAGTAATATTTTAATTTCTGCCTCTAAATCTTCGCTTTGATGTATCAGAGTGTCAATTTCTTGCTTAGCCATTTCGCGCATCTCTTCATCGGTTTCGGTAGAAAGTAGTGCTTTGGACGAACTCAGATTTTCAATTACCAGCTTATAAGCTTTATACGCATCTATCAGAGGTTCAAGGTCTTTATATTCTTTATTCAGCTTCACATATCGCTTCATGTCCGACATGATTTCGGGTTTTGTGATTTCGACAGCTACTTCCTGAAAGCGTTTATAGACACCTTCCAACCTATTTAAAATCAAATTATCGCTCATATTTCCGTCAAATTTCGGAGTGCAAAGATAGGTAAAAAAATCATTCTGAACAGTATGTCAGCCATTTT
>DYOJ01000265.1 GCA_020720705.1 Acetofilamentum sp. | reverse complement strand
CGACAGACGCACCGGAACGTTTTCAAATTCTGCTGAATCGTTCGACGGTCGGCATCCAAACCCTTGATAACGAATCAAATACGCTCGAAATATATGCAAACGGAAATGATGTTTACATTCGTTCCGCCACCGAAAGCGCGCATAAAATTCAATTAGTGAACAATTTAGGACAAACAGTTTTTGAGATCAACATCTCAGGAAAAGGACTGCATACCCTAAGCCCAAAACTTGCTGAAGGAGTTTATGTAATCAAAACTGAAAATCAACGTAAGTTGTTGTATTTGAGGTAGTTTAATGCTTGTTGCAAAATATATTGAAACTGAAGTCCGTTCCGAAAAGTCAAAATGACTATCAATTCATGAATGAATACTAATTTTTTATTTTTGTAATTTATTGGATATAAATAGTTTACAAAGGTTTAATTTTACAAAAATCAGTCAGAGTGACTTTTCGGATAAGCTTCATCATGATAAGCAGTTCTTGTAAGAAAAATCATAACACATTGAAATTATTTATGTTATAGGAATATTTCGACTTGTATGTTTTATGAAATTCTGTAGAAATTCGATTGAAACTAAAATAAATAACTACGAATGACTACTTATGACTATTTATGACTATTTTTGACAACTATATGACAATACTTTCGATTGGAAAAATGAGTAGAATTGACATAAAATCAAGTATTTATAGGTTTTCTTACAGACACTAAGTATTTCGCAGATATTACATCGGATCTACATCTGAAACAAACACTACCGAACGGAAGGTGTCCTTCGATTTTATGTGAGCGATTGCCGCCGTGATGAATTTTTTTGTTGCCGCAGGTGATTGACTTTTTTCAATTTTAATGAGTATTTGTTTGATATATCGGTCTTTGATACGAGGCACGGGCGGATATTCCGGTCCTAATACACTTTTGCCGAACGAATTACGAAGTAAATCAGCTAAGGCATCAGCCGCTTGGTCGGCAACATAATATTTTTGATGTTTTACAGATAATCTGACTAACCGAAAATAGGGCGGATATTTATATTGTTTGCGCTCAACAAGTTGGGTCTCAAACATAAGGTTGAAATTTCCATCAACAATCATGCGCAAAATCGGATTTTGTTTATCAGTAGTTTGAATTACCACAATTCCTTGTGTGTCTCTTCTGCCGGCACGCCCCGCAACCTGAGTCATAAGTTGAAAACTGCGTTCGTAAGCTCGGAAATCAGGGTAATTCAGCATTGCATCTGCGTTCATAATTCCGACGACTTTTACTTTATCAAAATCTAAACCTTTGGAAATCATTTGTGTACCGATGAGTATGTCAATTCTTCCGGTTTCAAAATCAGAAATTAATTCAATAAATGCTTTTCTGCTGCGCGTGGTATCTGTATCCATTCGTGCTATTTTGGCTTCCGGAAAAAGCATTGCGGCTTCTGATTCTATTTGCTCGGTTCCGAACCCTCTGCTTTGCATCGAAATATTTCCGCAAGCTTTACATTCTGCCTGCGAAGGCTCGGTATATCCGCAATAGTGGCACACCAATTGTCCGGAATGTTTATGTAAAGTCAGGCTTACATCACAATGCTCGCATTTCGGAACATAAGCACACTCATCACACTCCATAAATGGGGCATAGCCGCGCCTGTTTTGAAATAATATAACTTGTTCTTTTGTTGCAAGTGTTTGACTTATATGTTGATATAACTCAGGCGTAAACATTGATTTCATTGCTTTTCGTTTTCGAGCATGTCGAACATCGGCAATCATTATTTCCGGAAGCCGAATATCTCCGTAACGTGTGCTTAAATTCACAAGTCCGAATTTATTTTGCTTAACGTTGAAATACGATTCTATCGAAGGTGTAGCTGTTCCGAGCAACACTTTGCTGTTTGATAATTTTGCCAAATAAATTGCCGAATCCCTTGCATGATAACGCGGTGCAGGGTCGAATTGTTTGTAGGTATTTTCGTGTTCTTCATCTACAATAATCAGCCCTAAACGATTCATTGGCAAAAAAACTGATGAGCGTACACCGAGAATAATGTTTATTTCATCGGTCTCACATAAATTTTTCCACAACTCAACGCGCTCGGCATCGTTGAATTTTGAGTGATATACACCTACTTGTTTCCCGAAAACGCCCGTGAGACGATTAATAATTTGAGCCGTCAGTGCAATTTCGGGTAAAAGGTATAATACTTGTTTGCCTTTTTCTAATTGTCTTTTTATCAGTTCGATATAAATTTCTGTTTTACCCGAAGAGGTTACTCCGTGCAATAAAACAACCTCTTTTTCCGTAAAATATTGTTCAATCTGATTGAGGGCTTCGGTCTGAGCTGAATTTAACGTTGAACTTTCATGGGTTGCTCCGGTAAATTTGCTCAAACGTCCGATTTCAAGTTCTTCTTCTATAAGTAAACCCTTCTCTGTCAGTGATTTAATTGTTGAACTAGAACATTCGGCATGTAATACAATATCCGATTTTCGGAATTTTTCAGCAGGCGACAATCCGGCATGTTTTTGACTGCCGTATCGAGTCAAATAGAGCACATCCATAAGCAATTGCGCTTGTTTTTTTGCTCGAGATATGGTTTTCAAAGTTCCGGCAAGATACGAATCGTTTTGCAATTGCGGATTGACACGAATATAGGTTTCCGTTTTGACTTGATAGTTTTGCTTCAAAGTTTCGGATGTGTTCAACAACTTTGCTTCGACAAGTTTTTTGAGCAAAGGTAAAATATTGAACGAAAAAATATTTTGTAACTTACTGATAGATATTTTATTATCGTTGTTTTTTATGGCTTGAATAAGCTCGTTTTCACGCTCGGACAGGATGTCTTCGTCTGCCGCATCTGTTGCCGAAACGAATGTTTCACTTTCGAGTTTCAAACCCGAAGGCAAAGCGGCTTTGTAAATTTCGCCTTCCGTGCACAGATAATATTCTGCAATCCAAGTCCAAAACAAAAGCTGTGTTTGCGTAACCACAGGTATATCGTCTAATACGGATAAGAGGTCTTTAGTTTGATATTCAGGCTGTTCCGTGTGTAATCGTTTGATAATTCCCGTGTACATTTTATTTCGACCAAACTCTACGACCACTCGTACCCCTATGCAACACTGCTCCGTGAGGTGAACCGGAACGTGATAGGTGTAATCTTTTTGAACGGCAAGGGGTAAAATCACATCTGCAAACATCGTAAAATCCGATTTATGAGTCCACTCCGAAAAGTCTTTCTTACAAAATTATTCAGAATACAAAATTTTACAAATAAAACAATTACAATAAGTTACAATAATAAAAATTCGTAAAAATTCGGGAATTAGTACTCAATTTCAACTTTTCGGAGTGGACACATTTATACAAATGCAAAGTTATGTTTTTTTTGCAAAAATGAGAAAAATCTTAAAAGCTTCTTTCAAAAATTAGGATTATCGGCATTGCCGGAAATTCAGAATTTTTGTTTTTAAGATATTTGTTTAATATCTGATTATCAGTTCGTAATCTTTCATTTCCGTTGTCAAAGCCGACCCAAATTTCGTTCTCGGTTACGAGCAGTGCCTCACCCATGCCATAAGGTTTTCCGGTGTCAAAAAGTGCCTGAGCATATTTCGGCGACTTTTCAATATATTGATAACTCTTTCGTTCAACTTGTTTTGTGTTGATATTGTATCGAATTATTTCCGAGTTATTACGTCCGAGAATATAGATGAATGTCGTATCGTTTTTCTTAATTAGTTTTAAATCAGTGATATCGCCTGTTGTTTCTACCAATTTGTAGGCTGATTTATTTCGATATTGATATACGGCTCCGTTTTCGATATAATTGGAAGTACCTTTGGTACCCTCGTCTGCAAAATAGAAAATTTTTCTGTCAATATCAGCTGCTTCGACCCCCGAATTGGTTTTATCGAACACCGGCAGAAACTCCGAAACAGAAATGATTTTTTTTAGTTTACCGTTTTTTGTAATTTTGTAAAGTGCATCGTAACCTGTCTCGGCTGCAAGATACAAGTTTTTGCTGTCCGAAAAAATTGCTTCAAAATCCATGTCTGCCTCACCGATATTTAATAAATCGGTTGATTTAATGACCCAATTATTCGTGTCAATTTTAAAAACTGACGGAATATCATCTGATACACAGACAATTTCGCCGCGATGCCGTGTCAAACTGCTCAACTCAAAACGCTCGCCGAATTTTGAGTAATCAGTTAAGGTTTCAAAGCGCAGTTGAACAATTTGTTTAAGACGTAATTCCGAAGAATCCGTCTGTGCACTTAATCGGTTTCCGCAAACGAACAACATAAAAATGATAATCAGAGATTTCATGGTGAGGTTAATATAAAAAAGAATCTATAGGAATTATTTACAACTTGTCGCCGTATAAGCAACATTTTTTAAAGTGTTTTGATTTTCTAATT
>DYOJ01000264.1 GCA_020720705.1 Acetofilamentum sp. | reverse complement strand
ATTTATGACTATAATTCTGAAAATCAGCGCATTTCTTCATTAAGTTCCGTTAAATATCAACAGAATTTCAATGAGTTATGTGTTTTCTTACAAAGACTGTGTCAAAAGAAATTCGATTGAAATTCGATTGAAATTCGATTGAAACAAAAACAACCCTGCCGTGGTTTTTAGAACAAATAGTATTTCAGCAAGATAAAAAATTTACAATTTTGCTGAAGTAACACCGACAGGGTTTTCGAAGAAAGTATAACGACCTGTTAAAGTGGAGGTCTTAAAAAATTAATGAAAAAGCGTTTGTTGTAAGTAGTATGTACCGGCACCTGCAAGGTATCCGATGAGCGCCAATAAACTGATTTTTTTGGTGTACCATATAAAGTCTATTTTTTCCATACCCATTGCCGCTACGCCTGCCGCCGAGCCGATAATCAGAATACTGCCGCCTGTTCCCGCGCAATATGCCAAAAATTCCCAGAAAATTCCGTCTTGCATAAAAGGACTTCCGGTACCTGCCGGAGCAATATCATACATCCCCATGGCACCTGCAACCAACGGCACATTATCTACAACGGCAGATAATACTCCGATGAGCATATCAATTAAATAAACATTTCCGTTGAAGGTTTCGTCAAGTGTTTTGGCTAATATACCTAAATGCCCGGCAGATTGTAATGCCGATACAGCGGACAAAATACCTAAAAAGAACAACACGGTCGGGACATCAACTTTGGAGAGAATTTTTACAACTTGTAATTTTTTCAGAATCTCGGGTGTGTCATGGCTGTCGTGTACATCAGAATCCACAGATGTAACCATTTTTTTGATATTATGCCAGCGATGCAATATTTCGGTTATGGTCCATAATGCGCCTAAACCCAACAACATCCCTAAATACGGAGGAAGATGCGTTACGGTTTTAAATATCGGAACAAAAAGTAATGCGCCTACGCCAAGGAATAAAATGATTACGGATTGTTTTTTGGAAATAGCACTTTCGGGAGCATTTGACATATCGGGTCGTGCAACTTCGCCCTTCATCATAAATGATAGAATAACTAACGGAAGAATGATATTCATCAAACTCGGCAGGAACACCATTTTAATAATAGCCCCTGCGGTTACCTGAGTTCCTATCCATAACATAATGGTTGTAACATCACCGATTGGAGACCATGCACCACCGGCATTGGCTGCCAAAACCACCATAGCCGCAAAGAACCAACGAGTTTTTTTGTCGTCAATCAGTTTACGGAGTAAAGCAACCAAAACGATGGTTGTTGTGAGATTATCCAATGCTGCAGACATGAAAAATGTAAGAATACCGATAATCCAGAGTAATTTTACCTTATTCGTTGTTTTGATTTTATCCGTAATAACCTTAAAACCTTGATGTTGGTCAACAATTTCAACAATCGTCATTGCACCGAGAAGAAAAAATAAAATCGTAGCAATCTCGCTTAAATGATGTAAAACTTCATGATGAGCAATAAACTGTATGTATTGCTCGTGAACCGGAACAGCTCCGCCGGAGTGCGACAAGGCATAAGTTTCGGCAAATTCAAGGTACTCGTGTGAATGTAGATACAAATCCAGACGTTCTTTCGCTGCCTCGGTGATGTACTCGGGCGACAGAATGGTTTCTGCACCCAAAATATAGACAACCCATAATAAAACACCTATCAGCAGTGCCGGCGCCGCTTTATCAATGCGCAACGGATGCTCTAAGGCAATCATCGCATAGCCGACTACAAAAATAATAACCATTAAAATAAACATAATTCTTTAATTTAATAATGTGAGTAATTTCTGAAATTTTGTGCAAATATACGGTTTGTATTACAGTCTCTTGTAAAAAACCGATAGTAAAATTATATTTTTTTTAACATACATTTTTGTCTGCCCGGTAAGAACAATACTTCAAAGGAATTTTGATGTGAGATATGAGATATGAGATGTGAGATAATCAGCGTATTATAATTGTATCAAGTCAATTTTGAAATGACGCTACATTGTCCTACGGACGAATGCAGGTCGGTAAAGACTTTCCATCGTCCGCAAGGACATGGAAACGTCAGAAGAGGCTTGACATGACAATAGTATCTGTTTTTTTAAAATTCTTAGCGTTCAATTCAATGCTATGAATAACAATTTTCATACAATAACACCTTTTATTTCAATATCTTACAAAATATCTGTAGCAATCTTACGAGAAATGTTTGTAAGCAATTTTATATCCGAAAGACCAATCGGATTTAGATAATAAAAAACAATTTCAAATTTTTCTAAATACATGCCGTACAAAACTTGAAGGTTTTATTATATATTTGCAGAAAAATAAAAAAGACCATGGTTGAAATTAAAGACTTTCATAAGCATACAGGCGAACGTGTCAGCACGCAAGGCTGGGTAATGAACACGCGTAGCAGCAAAGGCTTGGAATTTATTATCCTCAGGGATGGCTCGGGCTTTGCGCAATGTGTTGCAGATGCTGCCGTTGTGAGTGCCGAAGTATTTGAAATTGCAAAACAATTTACGCAAGAATGTTCGGTTCGATTGACCGGAAAAATTGTTGCAGACGAAAAACAAATCGGCGGCTACGAACTCCACATCGAGCAAGCCGAAATTATCGGTACTTCCGAAAACTATCCGATAAGCAACAAAGAACACGGGGTTGAATTTTTGATGGATAACAGACACTTATGGTTACGCTCAAAAAGACAATGGGCAATCATGAAAATCAGAAACAGAATTATTTTTGCGATACATACCTTTTTTCAAAACGAAGGATTTGTTCAGGCAGATGCTCCGATATTTACAGGAAATGCAGCGGAAGGCACTACCACTCTATTCAACGTAGAATATTACGGCGAAGATGCCTATTTGAGTCAATCGGGACAATTATACGGTGAGGCAATGGCGATGGCGTTGGGAAAAATTTACACTTTCGGACCGACCTTCCGCGCCGAAAAATCAAAGACCCGCCGACATCTGTCCGAGTTTTGGATGATAGAGCCGGAAATGGCATTTTACAACAACGAAATGAACATGGATTTAATTGAAAAATTCCTCCAATTCGTTGTCAGCGACGTATTAACCCATTGTAAATTTGAATTTGAAGCACTCGAACGTAACACAACCGTGCTTGAGACATTGATACACAAACCGTTCAAACGTTTACCCTACACACAAGCCGTTCGGATACTCAAGGGCGAAGAGCAAGTAAACGGAAAAACAACCATTGAGACACTTGAATCCGATTTGAGCTTAATTGAAACTGAAATTTCGGAAAAAAGAACTGAAATTTCGGAAAAAGAAAAAGCGATAGCTGACGGAACCCTTAAAAAAGGGCAAATCAATTTTATGCAAAATAAAATAGATATGCTCAAAAATGACATCAAAGAATTGGAAGCTCAAGCTGAAAATATTCCCCAATGGCTAAAATCAGCAAAAGAATTTGAATACGGAAGTGATTTCGGAGGGTCGGATGAAACCGTACTTACTCGCATGTTTGATGTTCCGGTCATGGTTTTCAATTGGCCACACGAAATAAAAGCCTTTTACATGAAGCGAGACGAAACCGGACAATTTGCAAAAGGCGTAGATGTACTCGCACCCGAAGGCTACGGCGAAATCGTAGGAGGCGGAGAACGCGAAACAGATTTGAATTATTTGATAGGAAAGATTGACGAACATAAACTCCCGATGGAAGCCTTTGAGTGGTATTTAGATTTGCGCAAATACGGTTCGGTGCCACATTCAGGCTTCGGCTTAGGATTAGAACGCATGGTTTCGTGGTTGTGCAAACTTAAACATATCCGAGAAACCATCCCGTTCCCGCGCATGTACGGCAGACTAAATCCTTGATATAAAGGGTTTACACCGTAAACAAGAAAGATTGAATGTCAGGAAAGAATATGAATACTGACACGTACGCCTTTCCCGGGTGTGCTTTCAACGGTTAAAGTTCCGTATAAGGACTTTAGCCGTTGTTGCATATTATACAGACCATGTCCGCGTTTTTGAGCCAAAACCGATTCGACATCAAAGCCTACACCGTCATCGGTATAAGTTACAAACAAATGCTTTCCGCGAAGTTTGAAATAAATATCAACTTGTTTTGCGTTCGCATATTTCACGGTATTAATAACAATACTTCGTTAGATTTTAGAATTTAGATGTTAGACATTAGATTCAAATCACTTAATTTCAATCAGTTACAATCATACTCTAATTTGAGAAATTTTCTTTTATAATTTGCAATAAATCAATATCTTACATAAAATATTAACGGACAAATGTCATAAGTCAAGATTATAATAATTCTACTTTACGAAGTTAAAAATCTTTGATAATATGAATGTTACAACTATAATAAGCATCGACTTAGCAAGAGTATTTAGTAGTTAGATGAGTTAATTGCAGAAAATCAAACGATTAGCTGTTTTTCTAATTACGAACTAC
>DYOJ01000263.1 GCA_020720705.1 Acetofilamentum sp. | reverse complement strand
TCAATACTCAATATTCAATACTCAATATTCAATATTCAATACTCAATACTCAATATTCATATCTGACTAAGTATATCGAATTTTTTTTCAAAAATAACAATAATAGAACAAATGACAACAAAATGATTAACAAAAAATAGCTTTTTGACTATCATATACCAACCGTCAGGACAGCATAATATACAATCAAAAAGCTATTAAAATCTCAAAATCAAATGATTACAAGTTTACAAATTGCCTCTACCGGACAGTAAGGCTGAGATTTTTTTCTTCAATGAGTCGGCGCAGGTTAATGAGCGCGTAACGCATCCGCCCGAGTGCCGTATTGATACTGACTCCCGTCAGGTCAGCAATTTCTTTAAAACTCAAATCGCCGAAATGTCTCAACAATACAACTTCACGTTGCTCTTCGGGCAATTGGTCTATGAGTTGGCGAATTTTATCCGAAATGGACTCCTGAATAATTTGGTCTTCAATGGTAATGTCTGCAAATTTTTGAGAATTGAACATGTCAATTTCATCATTTACATCGTTGGAAATAGTGGGCAATTTTTTAATTTTCCGGAAATGGTCTATCACCAAGTTGTGTGCAATGCGCACAACCCACGATACGAATACGCCCTGTTCGTTGTATTTTCCTTGTTTCAGGGAATTGATTACTTTTATGAAAGTGTCTTGAAAAATATCTTCGGCAAGACATTCATTTTTTACAACAAACAGGATATAGGTGTAAACCTTTGATTTATGTCTGTTGATTAATACTTCTACAGCTTGCGAATTTCCCGCTCTGAATAAACTGACCAATTCACGGTCGTGCATTTCTTTAAGTATCATAATGTAAACTTTTTCTGGATTAAACTGAAAAAGTAGATATTTTCTCAATAAGCGGTCCTCCGAAATATTGTGATTAAAGTGTTAAGACTTGTTAAAAATTGTTATACAAATATAAATTAAAAAATATTTAAAAACCAAATTTTTTTTCGTTTTTTTTTTTAATTTCTGATAAAATACTGTTTTTCAAGGGTAAGTTACAATAAATATGCCAAAGAAAAACGGACCTTATTTTAAAAACAAGGGTAGAATATCTATGAAATCAGTCTGATTTAATAAAAAAACTCAATATTTTCTTGTTAGAAATCGAATTTTTAGACGCTTTATACCGGCATAAGACGTCTTTGACAAAAATCACCGTAAGCAATTAATTTTTAACAGATAAATTGCGACAAATTTGGAAAAACAAAGAATTATTAAATGCTGAAAAATTATCCGAAGATATAGTATTTTTTTCATAATTTTGCACGATTTTTTTCAATCGTCAGTCATGCTCGGATTTGATGCTATTGTTGTTATCGTTGTTCTTTTGTTTTTGATAATTTCTTTGTATAAAGAAATTGTCGGACCGGCTATGACATTTTTGATTGCCGTCATTGTGCTTGCTGTATTCCGAATTTTAGAACCTTCGGAGGTTCTCGGCGGTTTTGCCAACGAACAAATCGCAATCATAATCATGCTGTTGTTACTGGGTGATATTTACCGGAAAACATCGGTTTTGGATATTGTGTTCGACCGGCTTTTTCGTTCCGCAAAAACAACGAAAGGATTCACATTCAGGATGTTAGCCATCGTATCTCCGCTGTCGGCTTTTTTGAACAATACACCTCTGGTTGCCTTGATGATGCCGTACGTAAACAGGCGAGCAAAGCAAACGCACGAGTATGTCTCAAAGCTAATGATTCCGCTTTCGTTTGCCACAATTTTGGGCGGATGTGCTACGCTTATCGGAACTTCTACAAATTTGATTGTGAATGGTTTGGTCGTGAATCAAACAATTATTCCGGATTTAGAACCTTTACATATCTTTGATTTTGCTCCCGTAGGCGGCGCGATGATGATAATTGGTTCAGCTTATTTGTTGCTCTTCGGACAACGACTTTTGCCCAAACGTAACGGACCGATTGATGAAATTCATGAAGTAAACAGAAGATATATTGTTGAAGCTCGGATAAAATCAGGGAGTTTTTGGATAGGGAAAACGATAAAAGAAGCCGGATTACGAAACTTGCAAGGGCTTTACCTTTTTGAAATTATTCGGGAAGATATCCAAATTACAGCCGTTCCGGAGGATGCCATTTTATATGAAGAAGATATTTTACTTTTCACAGGAACAACCCAAGCGATTGCCGACTTGGTAAACTCAACCGAAGGCTTGCAAATTCCTTCCGTAGGGATGTTTGCCCGAAAAAAAAATACAGAAGTTATTGAAGCTGTCATTCCGCATAATTCGGATTTAATCGGCAAATCACTGAAAGTCGTGAACTTTCGCAGCAAATTTGATGCGACCGCAATTGCCGTACATCGAAACGGCGAAACCCTTAAAGGACAAATCGGTAAGGTTGTTCTTAAAGCCGGTGATGCGGTGTTGTTACTTGCAGGCAGTTATTTTGAAACACGTATTAAAGATACCGCAGACTTATTTCTGATTTCTCGTGTCAAAGAAATTCAACGACTCGGAATCTGGCGAACAACCTACCTTATCGGCGGAACTATAGCTGTAATTTTATTTTCCTCTCTCGGTTTTTTTAAGCTCTTTACAGGTTTGCTTGTACTGCTTACAAGTTTACTGATGCTCAAAATTACAAATCCACGAGACCTCGCCAAAAGCATTGACTACGATTTGGGTTTAATTATCGCCATGTCCTTGTCTTTGGGTATTTCAATGATGAAAACCGGAATTGCCGATTTATTTGCCCACAATATTATCGTTATTTTCAAACCGCTTGGCATAATCGGAACTCTATCAGGAATTTATATCATCACAACCTTTTTGGCGGCATACATTACCAACAAGGCTGCCGTCGCGGTGGTTTTTCCGGTTGCATTAAGTATATCTTTGGAAATGAACCTTCCGCCGATGCCGTTTGTGTTGATAGTTGCCTACGCTGCTGCCGCAAATTTCATGACCCCCATAGGCTATCAAACCAACCTAATGGTGTACGGACCGGGCGGATATAAATTTTCCGATTATTTCAAAATCGGATTCCCGCTTACAATTCTTTATCTGATTGTAACTGTGAGTGTTTTGTACTTTATCTATTTTTAAAAAAATCATCTCAAATATGAATACCTTATTACACACGATGTTGCGTGCTGCAAAATATGCAGGAGACGAAATCCTGAACGTTTATCACACCGATAATTTTGACATCGAACTTAAAAATGACCAATCACCCTTAACGCTTGCCGACAAAAAAGCACATCTCAAAATTGTTGAATTTTTGGAAAAAACCGACTTTCCGATTTTGAGCGAAGAAGGCAAACATTTACCCTACGAAGAGCGAAAACATTGGACAAAATATTGGCTCGTGGACCCACTCGACGGGACTAAGGAATTTATCAAACGAAACGGTGAATTTACCGTAAATATAGCCCTGATAAACCACAATAAACCCGTTTTGGGAGTAATTTTTGTGCCTGTTACCAAAGAACTCTATTTTGGCGGCGAAGAACTGGGGTCGTTCAAAATTGAAAATACGGAAAATATTGATATTGAATCACTTGAATCAATATTGGGTGCAGCACAAAAAATGCCGTTCCCGCAAAACAAACGACCTTTCACAGCTGTTGGCAGTCGCTCACATTCATCGCCGGAAACTGAGGCAGTTTTTGAAACATTAAAATTAAAACACGGAGCAATTAACATAATCTCCAAAGGAAGTTCTCTTAAATTTTGCCTTTTAGCCGAGGGGAAAGCCGATATCTATCCGCGCCTCGGTCCGACAATGGAATGGGACACCGCAGCCGGACACGCCATTGCCCTGTTTTCGGGAGTTTCGGTAGTTCGTTATGAGACCAACGAACCCCTGACCTACAACAAAGCGCAGTTGCTTAATCCTTATTTTTTGGCTGAACGCCGATAAAATACATCAAACCGTCAAAAAAACGACTGCAGATAGTTTAAAGTTATTAGTTTCGTAGATGTGGCTTGAATTTTGCACACCTATTTTTTTGACACCTTATTGCAACATTTTTTTACAATTTAAATAAATATCAGACATGGACAAAAAAGAATTTTTCTTAAAAAAAGCCGATTTACAGGCTCGCGAATTGGAAACGAAAATTGAAAAAGCAAAATTGGAAATTGAGCAAAAAAAAGGAGAGCTAAAAGCCCAATACGAAAAACAAGCCTCCATGCTCGACGAAGGAATTCTGAAAATGGAAGCCCACTTATCAACCATGAAACTTGACACCGAAGCCATGAAGAATGTAGGCGAAGCAGAATGGGACGCAAAAGCCCTCGAATTTGAAACCAAACACAAATCTACATCTGTTTTTGACGACATTACCGAAAAAACCAAAGAAGCCTTTGAGAGTGTCAGCAAAAAATTTACTGATTTGTTCAATTAAAACCTCTTCTGCCGAATTCAATTTCGTTCAAACTCTTAACCTGAGTTCGAAAAAAGATTAT
>DYOJ01000262.1 GCA_020720705.1 Acetofilamentum sp. | reverse complement strand
AATTTTTAATTTTTAATTTTTAAATGAAATCTTTATGAAAAGAGTGTATTTTTATTTGCTCGCATTCTTGATTCCCGCAAGTTTTTTGATTACTTCATGCGGTGAAACAAAAAAGGAAAACAAAGACACTGTAAAAGAAGTTGTTAAAGTTGAAGTAAACCATTCACAACTTTTGTTGGATGAAATTGTGAAAAACGGTGACCTCATTAACAGCGAGAAAGCTCCTACAATGATTGAAGCAAAAGATGTTAATACAAACTTAGGCGAAAAACAATTGGTTCTTGACATCAGAGCAGCCAAAGACTATGCTGACGGACATATCAAAGGTGCTGAAAATGTTGTTTTTGAAGAACTTTTATCTTATTTCAAAGCCAATGATGCTAAAGTAAAAGCTGCTGGAAAAGTAGTATTGGTTTGCTACAGTGGACAAGTTGCAACTTATGCAAATTCAATTTTACAAATGTTAGGATACACCAATGTTTACACCATGAAATGGGGTATGGCATCGTGGAACAAAAAAACATCAGGAAAATGGTCGGAAGCCGTTTCTGATAAGTATATTGACAAATTGGAGACTAATGCAAATTCTAAACCCCCCAAAGGTGATATGCCGAAATTTGATTGTATGCACGAAAACGGTAAAGATATTTTGGATGCTCGCTCAACAAAACTTTTTGCTGACGGAACAAAAGAAATTTTTGTTACCATTGATGATTTAATGACAGACCCGGCAAGCTATTATGTGGTAAATTATTGGCCCGAAAATTTATACGCACTTGGTCATATTCCCGGAGCCGTTCAATATGCACCAAAAAAATCGCTTAGCGCTTCTGCTGACTTAGCAACATTGCCAAAAGATAAAACTATTGTAACATATTGTTTCACAGGACAAACTGCAGGTTTCGTAACAGCTTACCTTCGTTTGTTAGGATACAATGCAAAGACCTTAAAATTTGGAGCAAACAGTTTTATGAACAAAACCTTGAAAACAAACAAGGATTTCGGTCATGGTTTTGAAGCTAAAAAAATTGAAAATTTCCCACTCGAAAAAAGTGAATATAAAGGCGGAGACGGTGACGGCGCAAAAAGCGGCGGTTGCTAATCCTAAAAAAATACGGAATAAGTCGGACCAATCCTTCGACTTATTCCGTAACAATTAGTTTAGTTTTTTTAATTCTGAGACTGCTCCCCTGAGTGTAATTTTGCTACTTAATCTTTTATAAGTTGTTCGATTTCAGTTGTTTGCAAAACATTAATTATGCGGTAAAAGGAGTATTCTTTCATTTATATTATTAAGATTATTTTTTCACCCTTTAAATAAAATTTTATGAAATTATTAAAATTATCTCTTATTTCTTTCCTTGCATTTACATTTGCAGGCTTGAGCGCTCAAGAAACTACCGAAGTTAAAAAAAGCGAAACTGTTTTTACCGTTAAAGGTGAGTTCCGTACCATCGGCGAGTATCGAGACGGCTACAAAGGTATTCTTGCAGATTCAGTTACCGACCAAAAAATGAACCCGAATACGGTAATCCGTAATCGTGCTCGTATCACTTTCGAGTCAAGCAGCGATAAGTTTGACAGCAAATTCTCGTTTCAGGATGTTCGCACTTTTGGTATGAATAATACTGTCGAAAACAAAGTACCTTCTATCTACATCCATGAAGCATGGGGGCAATACAAGTTCAACGATAAACTCGGACTACGTATCGGTCGTCAGGAATTAAACTACAATGACGGTCGAATATTGTCACGTAAAGATTACATTGATTACGGTGTTGCACACGATGCTATGGTGTTGAAATGCGACAATAAAGAAGCAAAACGTAAAATTGATGTAGGTTTTTCAGCAACAGGTTTCGACCAAAATTTTTACACCTCTGCACAGCTTTCCGATAAATTTTACAAAACAATGGGGTTGTTTTTCCTCGAACAAGGATTTGGTGAACATAAAGTTTCAGCAATTTATTTGCTCGAAGAGCGTGAAAATATTGGTAATAAATTAACCTACGCAAGACAAACCTTTGGTATTATTCCCGAATTAGCTTTTGGCGATTTTAAAGCTAATGTAGGTTTCTACAAACAATTCGGCTCTGATAATAAAACTGTTACACGAACGAACACTGACGGTACGGTTACTGAAACTTCAAACGGCGAAAAAATGACCGGTATGATGTATTACGCATTATTTAAATATGATACAGAAAAGTTAAAAGCCGGGCTTGGTTACGACATGTATTCAGGTGAAAAATATGACGATGACCAATTAGACCTCAA
This sequence comes from Acetofilamentum sp., assembly GCA_020720705.1. GTDB lineage: Bacteria > Bacteroidota > Bacteroidia > Bacteroidales > JAADGE01 > DYOJ01. Next base: position 2,239 of record DYOJ01000262.1, on the reverse strand, counting down.
AAACAAAGCATTTACCGTTTCACCGGAAATGTGGGCTGTACACGCACATCATGGTTTGATGGATTATTATGTTGCTAAAAATGCAGCTATCGGAACTGCTCAAACAAAATTCATGACCAGAGGTTTAACTGACATTCATTTCTTTGGCGAATACGGTACGAAAACAAGTGTCATGCTTGCCGGACATTTACTCGGATATGCTCAAGAAGATAAGTATGTTGATGTAAAAGAAGACGGAACAACTGCCGATGTTACTTACAAAAAAGTCGGAACTGAAATTGATTTTGTTCTTTCGCACAAATTTGACAAAGGTATGATGTTCAAATTCGGATATTCTGTCATGCTTCCGGGTGCTGAGTTACTCGACAATATTGACCAAACCTACGAAGGTGCCGGTATTTTTGGCTTAGATGCAGAAGTTGAACCTAAAATGGCTCAATGGGTGTATTTCACATTCTCATTCAAACCGACATTGTTTACTACAAAGAAATAGTTTGACCATTCGGTTTATTTTGAGTGGATTTTGTTTCAAATCTCTGACTGCGAAGTTTTTAGCGCAGTTCGCAACCTCAACTTAAACTTCTTGTCAGTATATTTCTATAATATTTTCAAAACTCCGGCAATTGTCGGAGTTTTTTTTCATATATGAGACCACTCCGATAAGCCGCTTAGCGGTTATTAATAGAAAAATCTGATATTGATATTCAGACACTTATAAAACCGCTTAGCGGCTAAAAACACTTTTCGAAGTTTTTTTCATACATACATTAGATTACAACCGCGAATATCGGAATTATCGAAACGTCCCAAAATTTCAAACGAGCCGTCCGACAATTTTCGTCCCAAATCCTTAGTTTCAATAAACGGGCAGGAATAAATGTTAGCCAAATCTATGACATTTACGCCCCCTGATTTACCGGTGAGTTCATACTCAAAAGGGTCGTTTGTATCACGAATCAGCACACGCATTTGTGGCGGAGTTCTAAAAATGCCTTCCCCGAACGAATAGGCTTGCGATAAAAGTTCTGTCATCCCATATTCGGAATGTATGCTGTTTAAACCGGAGCGTTCACACAGAAAATCATGCAGTTCTTTTCTTACAATCTCTTGTTTTCTGCCTTTCATGCCGCCCGTTTCCATTATCGTGCAATGTTTTAACGACATGCGGTAGGTTTCAAAAAAATCAATCAAGGCAAAACTTACTCCCAACAAAAGTGTTCGCTCACCCATTTTATCCAAAGTAAGCAGTGTTTCATAGAGTTCTTTGGTGTTATTAAGGAAAAATGCCGATTTTATTTTATTAGAATCCTCTATAAGTTTTTGAGTCATATAAATAAGAGACGACCCGCTACGTTCCAAATATGAGGGCAGAAGTGCAAGTATCGTATATTGTTGCGGATTTCCGTAAAAGTAATTGAAGCAATACCGAAAATTTCGCTCATAAACGGACACATCTGCAACTTTGTGGCTGCTATTCGCACCTCCGCTTGTGCCGGAACTGGTAAATTCAATTTCGGGCGTTCTGTTTCCGGCGATAATTGTTTTCGACTTAAAAAATTCAACCGGCAAAAAGGGAATTTTATAAATGGAATCAATTTCTTTCGTATTGATATTCAAATAATTGACATAATCTGAATATACTTCGGAATTTGTTATCTGATAACGAAACGCTTCAAGAGCAAGTGCCTCAAAATCATTTTCGTTTGTAATACTAAATATTTTATCAAGGTAATATTTCATAAAAATCTGATTTGTAAATGATTGAAATTGTGAGGTAGAGACGAGTTGCATTTGCTACTTGAATTCAGCTTTTGTAATCTCTTTTAAAAGTAAATCCGTGTATTCGTCCTCCGTTTTAGAATCTTCGCCGGAAAAAACGGCATACTCGCAAAATCTACATCGAGTTTGGCAAAACGGGATGTGCACGTAAAGTGCAAGTTCGTTGATTTTTGTAAAATCGTCAGCCAATATTCGTTCGATTTCAGAGTTTTCTCGGATCTTGAATTCCTTGAAAGATGTTGGTTTGAGTGGGTATGCCGTGTTGGCGTAGTGATGTAAATCAATCCCTTTCTGAAATATTTGGTCTAATGTCATATTTGTGATAATCAGTTATAAACGCAGTTTGAGAACGTGTTGATACAGCTAATCATGGATACTGTTTACGGTTTACAGTTGATGGTTTATATTGTTTTAAATATTTAATAATGAGTTACTTATGTCAGTTTGTAATCGAAATTTA
>DYOJ01000261.1:2881-4526 GCA_020720705.1 Acetofilamentum sp. | reverse complement strand
CATTTTTCATTCTTCATTTTTCATTCTACATTTTTCATTCTACATTTTTCATTCTTCATTTTTCATTCTTCATTTTTCATTCTTCATTTTTCATTCTTCATTCAATTCATCTGTCAATTTCTAATATTTCTAAATCAAAGATATTTTTGCCCTCAATTTTGAAGCGTAGCGCGGTTCGCACGTGATGAAAACCGCTTTTCCCGTATGCTCCGGGGTTGATATGCAGAAGATTATGTTTTTTGTCGGGCATTACTTTTAGGATGTGCGAATGCCCCGAAATAAACAAATCGGGTGGGGTAGAGCGGATTGTATTTCTGACTCTTACATCGTAATTGCCGGGGTAGCCGCCGATATGCGTTATCCACACAGATACGCCCTCGCACATAAAGCGCGCGTGTTCCTGTGTGCGCATGCGAATGTCGGTTCCGTCAATATTCCCAAAAACAGCGCGTACGGGTTTGTGTGCCTCCAAAATATCAATGACGTTACTCGTACCGATGTCACCGGCATGCCAAATTTCGTCGCAATCTTTGAAGAAATCGAATAATTTGTCGTCTATATGTCCGTGTGTATCAGAAACTAAGCCTATTTTTTTCATATCGAAATTCTTGTTGAACGAATCGTGGGAAGTGTCATAAATCCGTTGATTAAAGTTTAGCGTGGACGCTAAACGCATAGTTTTTTGTATGTTGCAAGCGTCCACGCTTGCACTTCAACACATGTAGCCCACTACCGAATCGTGAAGTTTGAAAGGGCAGGGTAGAGTCCGCTGAATCAGAGCTGAATTTCGTCAATGACAGCTTTTAAGGTTTTCTTTAATTCTGATAAGTCTTTTACCGGAATGAGTAAATTTAATTCTCTGCCATCCAATGATTTGCCGGCAAATTCAGCAGCCCACCCGCCAAATTCGGTATGACAAAGCACATATTTATTTTGTTGCCAGGCAAAAGCAATTTCTGACAGTGTTCCGGCACCACCACCAACGGCAATCAGTAAATCCGCAGTGTTCACTATCAGTAAGTTACGCCCGATACTCATGCCGGTCGGAATAACAATATCACTGAATTTATTAGCAAAACGTCCGTCATCTTCCTCGATAATGGCAATGGTTCTGCCGCATTTGTAATTTTTGGAATTATGCGCGCCTTTGAACACCGCCTCCATGAAACCTTCTTTACCACCGTTTACAATTGTATAACCCATGTCCACAAGCACTTCGCCGAGTTGTAACCCAAATTTATAGATAGCTTCGGTACACGATTGCGCATTAGGTCCGATAACGCCGATAACTTTAACTTGTTTGGTCATATTTTTTAAATTATTAATGTGAGAATTTAAAAATGTGAAAATGTGAAAATGTGAGAATTTGAAAATGTGAGAATTTGAAAATTAAGTAATTTGAAATTCCAAATTCCTAACTCCAAATTTGAAATTCCAAATTCCTAACTCTAAATTCCAAATTCTAAATTCCAAATTCTAAATTCCTAACTCTAAATTCCTAATTCCAAATTCTAAATTTGAAATTCCAAATTCCTAACTCCAAATTCTAAATTCCAAATTCTAAATTCCAAATTCCAAATTCCAAATTCTAAATTCCAAATTCCTAACTCTAAATTCCAAATTCTAAATTCCTAATTCTAAATTC
>DYOJ01000261.1:0-2781 GCA_020720705.1 Acetofilamentum sp. | reverse complement strand
AAATTCCTAACTCTAAATTCCAAATTCTAAATTCCTAATTCTAAATTCCTAATTCTAAATTCTAAATTCTAAATTCCCAATTTCTAATTCCCAATTCCGACTTACTTCTTTACATCGTAAAAACAACGCACGGGAGAGTAGATTAAATCTTCTTTTTTCAAAACTTTAATCAATTTTTCAACTTCGGTTTTCTCAATACCTGCTTTTTCGGCAATTTCGCCCGGTCTAAGGGGTTTCCCCGATTCCTCAATAGCTTTTAGAACTTTTTCTTTATTTTCCATGATATTAAATTAAAATATAACGTCTCAAAAGTACGAATAATCCCTCAAAAAGTAAAATTTGTAAATATTATTTTGATAATAAAAAAAAATGCTTTATTTTCATACCCTAAATTTATCAGCATATAATTAAATCATAATCACCATGGGTTTTTGGAATAAACTTAAAAATGAATTGATAGACATTGTAGAATGGGAAGGTAGTTCCGATGATACAATAGTCTGGAAATTTGAACGTTATCAAAACGAAATTAAGAACGGCGCGCAACTTACCGTGCGCGAATCTCAAACCGCTGTCTTTATCAATGAAGGACAGATAGCCGATGTGTTTCCGGCCGGACGTTACGAATTAACAACCAACAATTTACCGATTTTATCTACGGTAAAAGGTTGGAAATATGGATTTAACAGTCCATTTAAAGCAGAAGTGTATTTTATCAACATGGCTCGCTTTACCAACCAAAAATGGGGCACACCAAACGTATTTTACCTGCGCGATGCCGATTTCGGACGTGTAAGTCTGCGTGCGTTCGGAACATACACCATGCGAGTAACTGACCCGGTTAAATTCTTAAAAGAAGTTTCCGGAACAAGTCAGGATTTTACTGCCGAAGATATTAAAAACGAATTGCGCAGTATGATAGTTACTCGGTTTATAGATGCTATGGGTGAAAGCGGTCTGCCTTTGCTTGATATGGCACAAAATTATAAGAACCTTTCTGATTTTTGCCAAAAAAAGTTGGGAGACGAATTTAACGAGTACGGTCTCGAAATTACTAAATTTTTAGTATCAAGTATCAGTCTGCCCGAAGCATTACAAGCGAAACTTGATGAAGGAACCGGTATGAATATGTTGGGCGATATGAACCGTTACACGCAAATGAAAACGGCAGACGCAATGACCACCGCAGCCGGAAATACCGGTGCCGGAGGCGGAATGGAGGGTATGATGGGTATGGCTATGATGCAACAAATGATGAACCAAAATCAGATGATGCAAAATAAGCAAGTAACTAACAATCAGGAGTTTGTTCCACCGCCGCCGCCGATAATGCAGTATTATGTTTCGGTAAACGGACAGCAACAAGGTCCGTTTAATGCAGACCAACTTCGAGGGTTAATAGCCCAAGGGCAACTTACCAAACAAACTTTTGTTTGGAAGCAAGGTATGGCAGGTTGGCTGGCTGCTGAGCAAGTGCCCGAAGTGGCAATGATGTTCGGAGCAGTTCCTCCTCCTCCGCCCCCTCCAATGTAGAATTTTCATAACTATTATTTTTTCATTATGCAGGAAACACAATCGTTTCCTGCTTTTTTTATTTGAAATTATAATAATTTACGAAACTCGAATGTATCTCGCAAACGTTTGTAAAGTTTTGCTGACTCATCAAAATTTAGAGATTGTTGTCCGTCCGAAAACGCAATTTCCGGTTGTTCGTGCATTTCAAAAATAACGCCGTCAGCACCGGCAATAACACCGGCAAGAGCCAGATTATCAACATATTTACGGATTCCGACAGCATGTGAAGGGTCAAGAATTACCGGCAAGTGTGATTTATCTTTTAAATAGGGTATCGCATTTATATCCAACACATTACGATACGCTTTTTCATAAGTTCTTATCCCACGCTCACACAAAGCAATTTTTTCGTTTCCTCCCGAAAAAATATATTCCGCCGAAAAAAGCAATTCATCCACAGTTCCCGATAAGCCTCGCTTTAACAGTATCGGTTTATCAACTTTTCCGAGTGCATCTAACAAATTGTAGTTCTGTGAGTTACGTGCCCCAACCTGAAACATGTCCACATACGGATACATCTCTTCGATTTGAGAACTTTGCATCACTTCGGTAACAACTTTTATTCCGGCTGCTTTGCAATAGTTTGAAAATAGTTTTAGCCCCTCAATACCTGCACCTCTAAACGCATAAGGAGAGCTGCGTGGTTTGAAAACGCCGCCGCGCATGAATCGTATGTTGTTTGTTTTCAGATGTTCAACTGTTTTCATAATTTGTTCTTCACTCTCAATAGAACACGGACCTGCCATAATTGCAAGTTCGGATGCAGATATTTTGACTTTGTCCCCGAAATCAATCTCCGAATATTCGATTTTCCATTTACGTGATACCATTTTAAAATCGTCGCTCACCCGATGGATATCAGCAACACCGGGCAAAATACCGATTCGGCGAATGTCAATTTCTGCTTTGCCGATTGCTACCAAATAACTGTTTTTCTGTGTATTAACTACTGAGGATGAATATTTATATTTGTCCAATTCGCTTTTAATTGCGGCAATTTGCTCGGACAAAATATTATGTTTTAATTGAATAATCATGGATGGAAATTTAATAATTTGGAAATATGTTAGTTTGGATATTGTAATTTATAAACATATTGCTCTGATTTGCAGTATTTTAGTGTTTATATGAGTTGCAGATTTTCATCTGTTTAAAATTTGTATTTGGTTGATATTCTGATGTTTAGCGTGGACGCTAAACACAAGA
>DYOJ01000260.1 GCA_020720705.1 Acetofilamentum sp. | reverse complement strand
AACGAAAGCTTGTAAATATCTGATAATATTTAGGTTATAGTCTGTTTTTCAATCGAATCTTTTGACATTTAGAAGTCATTTATAGTTCGACTTTACGAAGTTAAAGATTTCGGCAAAGTTTGTGCTTAGAATAGTTTAGCGTGGACGCTAAACGCAAATAGAAAATGCAATAAGCGTCCACGCTTTTCTTTTGCCGGCATAACTTCGTAAAGTAGAAATAGTCAAAAAATAGTCATTCATGGTTCTTTTTTGTTTCAATTGAATTTCTATTGTATTTCTACCGAATTTCTTAAAACATTCAAGTCGAAATATCTGTGTAACATTCAACGTTTCAATGTGTTATGAGATTTCTTTCAAAGACTGAACATATCAGCCAAATAGTCAATTTACGGCTTTTGTAAAAATATTTCTAAAATCTCCGACAAATCAGAGTAAATCTGAGATTGAGAACCCATTTTTCAGTAACTTATCGGCACTTAATATGGATTGGATTTTTTCTTGTGAAAAAAAGCCCAATCGTTCGTTGGCTCCAAAAACTGTCAAATTTTCTGATTTCATTAATTTGGCAATTTCTGCACTTTTCATATATCCGATATACGGATTTAGCGCAGCCGTAATTGCCGGACTATTGTAAAGGTTGATTTTTGCAGTTTCAACATTTACCTTGAGACCATCTATCATATTGTCAGACAATGTTTTACAAGATGCAATCAGCAATTTTAGACTTTCGATAAGCGCAAAGCCGATTTGTGGCAAATACGCATTAAGTTCAAAATTGCCTGCGCCTGCAAGCGATGAAATCAGCACATCATTTGCATAAACTTTCCGAACTGCGCTGATAACAAATTCGGCAATAACAGGGTTTACTTTGCCCGGCATGATAGAACTTCCGGTTTGTTTGTCGGGTAAAATCAACTCCGGACTTCTGTTAAGACCGGAAGCCATCAAACGAAGGTCTGATACAATTTTTTCAAGATTGACGGCATGCGCTTTTAAAATTCCGTGCACTTCAACGTAAGCATCTAAATTAGAAGTCGTATCGGGTAGATTTTCACTTGCGGTAATTGGTAATTTGGTGATTTGTTGCAATTTGCGCGGAGCTTCCATCACAACGTAACGCGGTACCGAAATTGAAGTCCCGACCGCACTTCCGCCGAGATTTACGACTTTTATGCGTTCAAAACATTTTGAAATTCGCCACCAATCACGCGAGAGCGCATCGTTGTAGCTGCCAAAAAGTTTTCCGAACGAAGTTGGTACCGCTTGTTGCAACTGTGTGTATGCAATTCGCAAAGCATCACGATAGGTGCGTTCCAAATTTTCGGTTTTTGCACGTAAAGTATTTATATTGGACTCCAACAGTTCCAAAAGTTGCATAACGCTTACAGTCAATGCAGTAGGTATGACATCATTGGTAGATTGAAACACATTTGCATGCTCAAACGGATTGATAATATCATATTGACCAATAGAATATCCTAACTTTTTAAGAGAAACATTAGTAATTATCTCATTGATATTCATATTGATAGCTGTACCTGCGCCGCCTTGAACAGCCGGCACAATAAAATGGTCAAAATATTGACCTGTAGTGAGTTCGTCTGCGGTTTCAATAAGTGTATTCAAAATAGAAGAACCGATGAGCGGAATTTCAAAATGTGTATCCGGATAATTGGTTTTGAGAGCATTAAAAAAATCTCTATATGTTTGATATACAGCAAGTTTTACTGTAGCAACAGCTTTGTACCATTCTATCGGAAAACGTGTTTCGTCCGGAAAATTTTGAGATGCACGCCACGCATTTATACCATATAGGGCATCAATGGGTAGTTGAACACTTCCGATGAAATCTGATTCTGTTCTCATAATATTTTTTTACAAATGTACGATTTTGAACAAAGTTCGCGCAGTGAATTATAAAGAATTTGCGAAATATTTATAAATTTTACAAATTCAAATAATATCTCATGGAAAAATTCTATTTTTGTGTTATAATACTTCGTCAGATATCTGAAATATGATGTTAGACATTAGACACAAATTGCTCAATTACAATTAACTACAATTCAAGCATTTAATATTTTTTTTCACATGAGAATTTCAATACTGATACTCTTTTTGATGTTTAGTTTTACGTCAATATCACAAAATAAACCGGCTTATGCGCTGTTCACCTCAGACGGTTCCCCGGCAGTATATGCCGACATCGTACTTCGTACACAGGCGGCTGACGTTGTTTTTTTCGGCGAGTTGCATAATAATTTTATTGCTCATTGGTTACAAGCTGAACTTTTGCGCGATATGTTTGCGGCACACGGTTCAACGCTGATTATTGGTGCCGAGATGTTTGAGTCGGACAATCAACTTATTATGGATGAATATATTAGCGGTATTATACCTGTCCATAAGTTTGAGGACGAAATGCGGCTCTGGGAAAATTACAAAACCGATTACAAACCCCTTGTGGAATTTGCAAAAGAGAAAAAAATTCCGTTTATCTGCACAAATGTTCCCAGACGCTACGCTCAAATTGTCGGTAAAACAGGATTTTCAGCCTTAGAAACGCTCAGTAAAGAGGCGAAAAAATACATTGCCCCCCACCCTGTTAAATTTGACTCAACACTCACTTGTTACGTTGAAATGATTGCTGCCGGAGCAAAGCACGGGGGAGCGAATATCGCTAAAGCACAAGCCTTAAAAGACGCAACGATGGCACACTTTATTTCGGAATCACTAAAAAAAGACACTAAATTTATTCACATCAACGGAGCTTATCATTCTGATAATGAAGAAGGTATAATTTGGTATCTGCATCAAACCAACTCAAAACTAAAGATTCTTTCCGTTAGCACAGTGGTTCAAAAAGACATCGAACATTTAGATTCCGAACATAAGAAAAAGGCTGATTTTATTCTGGTTACCCCCGAAAGCCTACCCGGTTCATACTAAATCGGAATTATATTTTTTAAAAATATCAATATTTTGCCAAAAAACAAACGAAATGTCAACATTCTGGAAATCCCGCAAACAATAGGAAAATTTGCGGACACAGCAGCTTTGTCCTATCTGAAAAAAGTTACCTCAGCCGATACACATAAGCCGTTCGCAACACCCCAAGAGCGTAACCGAGAATTAACTAAAATTCATCGAACAACTATTTTAATATCAGCATTATACGGTGCGGTAGGCGTTTTGTTGTTATACATACCTCAATATATTTTTCCTGATTTTTTTGCCGGTAAGAGTTACAAATTACCATATCTGACCTTGTCGGTTGAAATTTCAGTCCTCGAATCAATTTACGGATTAGTTTTGGTCGCAATTGAACTTTGGTTACTTACAATGTTGGACATCAAAGCGGTAGGACACGTGGCAGTCGTGTTCGGTTTTCCGCCGAAAGTGCCGTTTAATGCGTACGACACAGAAGGTAAAGAATTGGTTTACATTAGTTTAGGTAAAGAATCAAAAACATATACCGAAATCGGCATAAATCCATTTCAACGTATGACAAAAGCCGGACTATTGGCTTTATTGCTGGTGTTTAGACTTAAAGCATTTTTGAGTAACTTAACCATGAAACTTGTCGTAAAACGCTTGCTCGGACGGATAACTATCAGAGCAGTAGTTGATTTGATTGCCTTGCCCATTTATGCGTTTTGGAACGCCTATGCCGCATCGGTTGTATTTCGAAAAATAAAAATGCGCATGCTTGCCGACGAGCTGATGCGCACCACAGGTAAAGAATATTTTTCTAAATTATCAGCAAACGAAACCCTAAAATCATTCATTTACGATGCCCTTGAGTTTATCGCTATCTCAAAAAAAACATATCATGCAACCGACTATATTTATGCAAAACATTTATTGACAATATTTTCTATCAATAAAAAAAACGAGCACTTCCTTCGGGAAAAATTTCTCGAAGACCTCAGCCAAAGCGACACGAAAATACGAACTGAAATTGGTAAAATATTGATTATCGGATTTGTTTTAGACGGAAAAATCGGAACTTTAGAAATCAGAATCCTTAAGAAATTGAAAAATATGCAGATTATTACTTACGACATACAAGATATTAAGGAATTTACAAAAAAATATGCTTCCGGTATGCGTTTTGACGATTTATTTAATTAATAATTTCATTGATTTACAAATACTTAAATTTGTCGAACACAAAAATAATGAAATAATCTATTTTTTTTTTATTCGTTCGGAAATTATTTTTACATTTGCATCCGCAAAAGCGGCGTGGTAGCTCAGTTGGTTAGAGCGTCGGATTCATAACCCGGAGGTCTCGAGTTCAATTCTCGATCACGCCACTGCAAACACTTGTTAATCAGACGATTGGCAGGTGTTTTTTTCGAAATAATTTCGAGCCGTTCTCAAATTTTTTATAAGATTTTGAATAGCAAACCACTGTCATGTTTGCTATTTTGACGGTACTTTGTCCTATCGAACGAAAGCATGTCAAGACTGATTTTCCATCGTCCGATAGGAATTGGAAACGTCATTCTTTTTCTACATCTTGA
>DYOJ01000259.1 GCA_020720705.1 Acetofilamentum sp. | reverse complement strand
AGCTATAATTTACACATATTCAATTATTTATACGTTTTCTTACAAACACTATTTACAATGTTCTATATTCTGTTGTCTGTAATCTGATGTCTTAAATCTAATATAAAAAAAAAGGTTGCTCTTTCGGGGAGCAACCATGCAAAGAAACAAATTGTATTAAACGTTTGATAATGAGTGCTATTTTTTAAAATTACTGTTAAGAAAATCCATAACGTAATCGCGATTTTCTTCCGACATGGTCATCAAATAATCTTTATTTTTGAATAAATGAACGGAATATCCGTAGCGTCCGTTAAAACTCGGAGCGGGTTCTCTGTAAACTTTTATGCCGTGCTTGTAAGCTATCAGCTCCATAAGTGTGGATTCGTTACCCGGTTTTCCGTTTTTGATTTCGGGCATGCGTTCAAATACTCTTCCGCCTGATTTATAGGCTAATACGGAATTTTTATCAATAACCGTTTTTTCGCCTTCCGAGTTTTTAATGACGAGGGCATTGTTGAACCCTTCTTTTACCTTTTCGTAGAAATAGGTGCCGGTTTTTGTTACGATGTAATCCGGTGCGATAATGCCTTTGGCTGATACCGATACTGTTAGAACTGCAAATAATGCAATGAAAACTAAATTTTTCATGATAATCTCCTCCTGTTTGGGTTTAAATTTCTGACTATTCTCGGATGGAAAGGTGCGCACCGGATTCATCCTTTTTTACACAATTGTCTGTTTGTTCGTTTCAGACAATCATAAGACGCACTGATAGTTGAAAAAGTTACAGAAGAAAATTCAATATTCTACGAAATGCACATATCTGCGTATGACTTGCGATGAACAAGCTACGAAAGCGGAAAAAAAGTTTTTAAAAATTCTTTTTCGATTCTTTTTGAGACTTCCTCAAGCATTATAAATCGCCCCAATTCTTTTTGCATGGAAGTTACGCCTTTGTCCGTGAAGCCGCAGGGGTTGATGTAGTTAAAATAGTTCAAATTTGTATTGATATTCAGCGCAAAACCGTGCATGGTAATTCCTTTGCTTACTTTTACGCCGATAGCGGCAATTTTTCGGGCTTTCGGGCTGTCAAAATCCAGCCATACGCCTATAGCTTTGTCGCTTGTAACGGCATGTATATTGTAGATTTTCAATACATTGATAATGATATTTTCTAAAGACACAATGTATGCTCGGATGCCGAGATTTAAGGAGTCCAAATCCAAGACAGGGTATCCGACCAATTGTCCCGGACCGTGATAAGTGATGTCGCCGCCTCGGTCTGTTTTTACAAAAGTTGCAGATACTGAATTTAAAAATGATTCTGTAATCAACAAATTTGAAACATCGCCGCTCTTGCCAAGCGTGTACACGTGCGGATGTTCACATAAAATAAGGTGATTTTCAGTTGGTTTATCGTTGATCTTTGCAGCATGAGCCGCGTTATGTAATTCTACTTGCAGCTTGTAAACTTGATGGTAATCAGTTAATCCTAGTATTTCTTTTGTAAACATAATGTTAACTTATTTTTATTCCCATAACGGTAATATCGTCAATTTGACGATGGTGTTTGCGCCATGCGTGCAGTTTTTGTTCTAATAATTCACGGCGTTGTCCGAGTTTGTGTTTTTGAATTTTCAATAACAGGTTTTTAAAATTGTTAGTCATAAAGCGTCTGCCGTACTTTCCGCCGAATTGGTCGGCGTATCCGTCCGAAAATAAATAGATTGTGTCATCTGATTCCAAACGGAAGGTTTGTTTTTCAAACGGACGTTCTCGAAAGTAGATGCCCACCGGATTTAGAGTCGGTTCGAGAGTCAGGATTGTGTTTCCGCGAGCAATGTACGCCGGGTTGTTTGCTCCGGCAAATTCAAGTTCGAGCGTTTCGGTATTCAGCACACACAGTGCCATATCCATTCCGTCGTCGAGGCTGTCTCTGTCATCGGTTTGGTTCAAGTGGTTCTTAATTTGGTTCCTGAGCTTGTTCAGGATTTCAGCAGCATCGGTAGTTTTCTGATTTACAACTATTTCATTCAAAAGTGAAATGCCGAGCATGCTGAGGAACGCTCCGGGAATTCCGTGTCCGGTGCAATCAGCTACGGTGAAGATTAATTTATTTTCAATTTTTCTTACCCAATAAAAATCTCCGCTCACGATGTCTCGCGGTAAATAAAGTATGAAAAAAGGGAAGGGTACTATATTTCGTATCTCTTCCTGATTGAAAAGCATGGCTTGTTGGATACGCTGTGCATAGAGGATGCTGTCGGTGATGCTTACTTGTTGTCGTTCAATAGCATCGCGTTGAATTTCAATTTCATCGCGTTGCACAATGATTTCTTCGTTTTTTGAGTGCAAATCGGTAATCACTGTTTGTATTTCTTCTTTTTGCGAAATAAGTTCGAGGTTCATTTGCTTTCGGCGTTTGTTTGCTTTCAACAAAAGATACATCAGAACCAAGCTCAAAATCAAAACAATCGAAAGTGTAATATTTAGTCTCCGTTCTTTTTTGCGGAGTGTTTTTTCTAATACGGCACGTTGTTCGGCGCTGTCTGTTCGTAGTTTTTCTTTATGTCGTTCAAATTCCAGAAAATCAAAAGATATTTTATCTTCGAGTTGATTCCGAAAAACTGTGTCGTTGTATTGTTTTACGTATTCATAAAAATATAATGCCTTGTCCGAATTGCCTTGTTGTCTGAAAATATTGACATGAGCTTGATATGCGTGTCGTATTCTGATATAATTTTTTGTTTGCAAGGCAACATCTAAGCCCATCTCCGCACTCTGCTTTGCGTCTGAAACTTTACCGAGCGATAAATAAATATCCGACATTTTATTGTAAATATCCGCTAATAAATCTTTATCAAATTGTTTGTCAATGATATCGAGAGTGAGTTGATATTGTTGCAAGGCTTTAATATCGTTGCCGTTGGCATGATACAGATCTGCAAGATATTTGTAGCATACGGCTTGTCCGGAAATATCGTTCGTATTGACACGAAATATGAGTGATTTTTCAATGTAGTTTTGAGCATCCAAAAGTTTGTCTGACAGCAAATAAAAGCGTCCGAGATTCAGGTTACAGTAGGCAATCATTCGTTCGTCGGCAAGTTCTTCGGCTATTTTTGCCGATGCAAGTATGTATGCCTCAGACGGTTTGTAATCATCGTTATACAGATACCAATTACCGATATTGATGTTGGCATAACCGAGCTGTTCTTTGAGTTTGTGTTGTTTTGCAACCTCCAAACCCATCATGTAGTATTCTTTCGAGCGTTTGAAATCGCCAAGGTTTCGGTATGCAACGCCCAAAAAACTGTAGGCTTTTGAGACCTGTTCGTACAGTTTATATTTTTCGGCATTTTCGAGGGCAAATTTTCCGTATTGGATAGCTTCGGAGGGATTGCTGTTGCGTAATTTCCAGATTATCTGATTGTAAATAACGGATTTAGCAGAATCATGCGTACTCACAAGCACTTTTTTCAGACTATCTACCTGATAAAAGCCTTGCTGACCTAATACATTGATTGATAGCATTAAAGCTAATAATAAAATAAGTGCCCTGAGTTTTATCACCCGTGATATTTTAAAAAAAACACGCCGTAAAGTTACGAACAAATATTTAAACAGATGCAAAAACACACTTAAATTTAATTTTGCCTAATTGCGATGAGCAACATTAATTTTCGAGTGATTTTTAAATCGGTTGTCCGTTTGTACGGCGCTTTTCCAAGACTTGTTCTAAATAATCGAACGTAGAGAGTATTACAGGTTTACCGTCAATTACTGCCACATCGTGTTCAAAATGGGCAGATGGCTGTCTGTCGCCGGTTACAACGGTCCATTTATCGGGCATCCATTTCACAAATTTCTTACCCATGTTTATCATCGGTTCAATCGCAAGCACCATACCTTCTTTTATCGGAGGTCCTTCGCCCCGCTTACCGTAGTTGGGAACTTGCGGGTCTTCGTGCAGGCTTCTGCCTAAGCCGTGTCCGGTGAGGTCGCGCACAACCGAGTAGCCGTTTTTTTGAACATGTTGCTGAATCGCGTAGCCGATATCGCCGATTCTGTTCCCTACGCATGCCTGCTCAATTCCCAGATACAAAGATTCTTTTGTGATTTGTAAGAGGCGTTTTTTTGCCGCACTAACTTCGCCTATTTGAAACGAATACGCATGGTCGCCGTGAAAACCATTCTTCAAAACTCCGCAGTCCACCGAAATTATATCTCCTTCTTGCAGGGCAGTATTGTTTGGGATACCATGTACAACTTGTTCGTTTACAGACGTACACAAACTTGCCGGAAATCCGTGATAACCTTTAAACGAAGGTACGCCGCCGTTATCACGGATAAATTCTTCGGCAAGCCTGTCGAGTGTAAAGGTGGTTACACCCGGTCCGATATGTTCTGCAATCAGTGCTAAAGTGCGTGAGACTAATAATACGCTTTCTCGTTGTATTTCAATCTCTTCGCGGGTTTTGTAATATATCATTTTATATATATATCTTATATTTTAATATTTCGGTTTGTTTCGTTTAGTCTTTCGATATTGTCTTAGAAATTCATTATATCTCAATTACAGTTTACGGTTTAAAGTTGA
>DYOJ01000258.1 GCA_020720705.1 Acetofilamentum sp. | reverse complement strand
TATTTATATGCACAAAACTAATAAGCGACCTTTATATCAGCAGCTAAAATGCAAACGACACCGAAAGGTGGTTTTTCATCAAACCATACAATACAAAAAAAGCTCCGAATGGGAGCTTTTTTTTGTTTTGATTTTTTATATCCAGCGGACATAAGCAAAATCTTGTCGGTGGGGTAAATCGTTGTGTAGCGGGAACATTCGGAACGCAAAATCGTAATTTCCGGGGCGTGTCGGTTTTATCACAATTGAATAATGTGCTTTGCCGTCAATGGATTTTTCATATTCAAGTTTCTCAATTTTTATGACATTCTTATGACCTTCTATATCAGTTTGTGTGATAACCATTTCCACACCCAGATATTCCGGAGAAAGGTCTTTGATATCTAATACGAGTTCTCCGTAATATTTTTCACCCGGAACAAGAGGGTCTCGAACGGGGTCTGAGAGATGAAGTTCAACAACTTCGATATCGTTCCATTTGCTGGCAAATTTACGTTTCCATGCTGCGATTTCTTTAACTTTTTTGAAATTATGGTCGCGTATTTCGAGGGTTCGTTTTTGTAATTTTCCGTAAAAACGTGCTTGATAATCATCAATCATGCGTTTAGTCGTAAATTCAGGTGCAATTTCGGCAACACATTTTCTGATGTATTGTATCCAAGTTTTGGAAATTCCGTTTTCATCTTGGTCATAATACAGCGGTATGATTTCATTTTCAAATATTTGATAAATCATTTCTGCATCTAAATTATCTTGCATTTCTTGATTATCGTAGGAGCGTTTCTCAGGTAAAGCCCATCCTGCGCCTTCTTTGTAACCTTCAACCCACCAACCGTCAAGCACACTAAAATTCATGACTCCGTTCATGACGGCTTTCATTCCGCTTGTGCCGGAGGCTTCGAGTGGTCGTGTAGGAGTATTCATCCAAATATCAACACCTTGCACAAGTTCTTTGGCGAGGTTCATATTGTAATTTTCGAGGAATAAAACTTTGCCCAAAAATTCGGGACGTTTAGAAATTTCCGTAATTTCTTTAATAATAGCCTGTCCTCCTTTATCAGCCGGGTGGGCTTTTCCTGCAAACAGAAATTGAACAGGGCGTTCGGCATTGTTTACAATTTTTTTCAAACGCTCAATATCTGTAAATAAGAGCTTTCCGCGTTTGTAGGTTGCAAATCGGCGTGCAAATCCGATTGTGAGTGCATCCGGATTAAGTGCATTTTTAAGCTGTACTAAAAATTTCGGGTCTTCGCTGCGCATGATACGCGGGTCGTCAAATCGAGAGCGAATAAAATTTATAAGTCTGATTTTAGCGTCTTTGCGTATGTCTGATATTTGAAGATCGCTTAATTCATTGATTTTCTTAAAGTTGATACTTCCGTCCGAATCAGCTAACACAGTTTGCCAATCTTTTGAGGTCCATGTTTTGTCGTGAACTCCGTTTGTAACATATCCGATGTGCAGTTCTTCGGGAAAGTATCCTTCCCAGAGGGTCGGAAAAATATCTCGTTTAGTTACATCACCGTGTAAGCGGCTTACGCCATTAATTTCTTGTGAAATATTTGCGGCAAGTACACTCATCGAAAATTCTTCGCCCGCTTTGTTGCGAACAGCTTTTCCGAGATTTACAAATTCTTGCCAATTTATGCCGTATCGTTCGGGGTAATGTCCCATGTAGGTCATAATCATATTTTCATCAAAGGCATCGTGTCCGGCAGGAACGGGAGTGTGTGTTGTAAAAAGGGTTGAAGCTCTGACAACTTCAAGCGCTTCGGCAAATGTAAGTTTGAAAATATTGACCAAATAGTTAATTCGTTCAAAACCAATGAACGCCGCATGCCCTTCGTTACAATGATATACGTTTTGTTTGATGTCAAATTTTTGCAACACGCGAATACCGCCGATGCCCAGCACCATTTCTTGTTTCAATCGGTGTTCAACATCTCCGCCGTATAATCGGTGAGTGATAAATCTGTCTTCTTCACGATTGTCTTCTCTGTCAGTATCAAGAAGGTATAAACTGATTCGTCCGACTTTTACTCTCCAAATTTGAGCATTGATTATGCGACCGGGGAACGCTATTTGAACAATTTCGGTTTCACCTTTTTCATTTTTAATCAACTCGGCAGGCAATTCCGAAAAACGCTGCGATTCGTAAACCGGGTTTTGTTCGCCTTGTGCCGTGATTTGTTGTGTAAAATATCCTTGACGATAAAACAAACCGACACCGACCATGTTGTATCGTGAATCTGAGGCTTGTTTCAGATAGTCGCCGGCTAATATTCCGAGACCGCCCGAGTATATTTTTACAATGTTTGCCAAGCCGTATTCCATACTGAAATAGGCTACGGAAGGTAAGTTTTCATCAAAAGGAGTATCAATATAGGTTTTAAAACGTTTGTAAACGCGCTCGTATTTTCGGATAAAAGCATCGTCTTTCTCGAGGAAATTAAAGCGTTCATAGCTTACTTTTTTGAGGATTCCGATAGGGTCAATGCATGCGTCCGTAACAGGCTCTTCCGAAAGTTCGCGGAACAAATCTACGGCTTCGTAATCCCAAGCCCACCATAAATTTCCGGCGATTTCTTCTAAGCCTTGTAATTTTCCGGAGACTTCCGATTTTACTGACAATGTGCGCCAAACAGGTTTATTGCTTTTAAACGTTTCGACTTGTTTGAATTTGTTTCTGCTCGGCATAAAGGGTGCAAAGGCTCTGGGTTCGGCAGTCATACTTTCGGCTGCCGATTCGTACATGCTGATAACTTTCGGCAATAAAGTGTCCCAAGTTGCATCGTTTGCGATTTGGAAAGCTCTGTTTTTGACGGCGTTACGTTGCTCTAAAGTGCGACCTGCACATACTGACATAATCTCGACAATATGCTCAATCACTTCAATATCATTGTCATCTGTGCGTTCTAAAACACGAATGCATGTTTCCTCCTGTAAACCTTCGCCTGTAAGCCAAGAGCCTATACCTGTGGTGTTTGTGGTAACGGTTGGTATATGTGAAGCTAAAGATTCTTGTATTGTATAACCCCACGGTTCGTAATAGGCGGGGAATACACCAAGGTCAAATCCGAGCAGAAGGTCAATGTATTTGATGTTGAAAATTTCATCATGTCCGTCTAAAAAAGCGGGAACATAAATAATTTTAATGTCTGTATCAGGATTATTTCTGACGTTTTTGCGTTTGAGGGAAGCTAAAATCGGGTCAAAATCTTCGTTGTGAAGCGAGTGCGTAAGTAAAGAATCGCCGATATGGTCTATGCTATTATTTTCCAATTTTCGTTTCAAACTTTTACGTGGCCCGTAAATATTACTCGGCACCAGAATAAAAAACACGATTTTTGTATCTAATTTTCTCTCTGCCAAACGTTTGAAGGCAGATGTCAGTAAGCCGAAACCTTTGTTGTAATATTCATACAATCCGCTTGTGAACATAAAACGGGTATCATCCGGCAGTTGTTCATTGAGCATAGCTTGAGCGACTTCTTTTAATTTTGCAGCAACTTCCGCTCTTTTTTCCGAAAAATGTGATTCCGGGAAAAAAGCGTGCTTGTCGTATCCGTTTGGGGTGATGTGCGTGGGGCGTTTGCCGTTGAATATTTCACAATGATTTGCTGAAAATTCACTGATAGCTGTAAGTATATCAGCATTTTCGGCAGCTTTTTTCTCCAAAGAATGATTTGCGGAAATACCATATTCCAATGTTTTTGCATACACGTCAATGGTGGAAACAGTATTGTGAAAACGCTCGCCGTTTTGGGCTAAAGTGCGTGCAACAATCGAAGAATGAACAGTAAATACCGTAGCGATATGCGGGAGTCTGTCTTTCAAATACAACAAAGCGGTGCCGGTATTCCAATCGTGAAATTGAGCAACTGATTTTGTTTCGGAATTAAAATATAATTGGCTGAAACCGTCCAAAGTTTTGCCTACAGCATAGCCGAAGGTTGCAGGTTCGATATAATCCCATTGTCCGTGCAGTGAGTTTAGACCGAATTTGTCCCAAAAATCTTTGAATATTTCGTCTTTATGTGCGATAAACGCTGAGAAATCAACTAAAATAACAAGCGGACTTTCCGGCAAATGCCAATATCCCGGACGAATTCGGAAACCGTGTTGGGTTGCAAAATCCTGCAATTCAGGGAACAGACTAAGGTCTTCGTCGAATTCAGGATTTTGTTTTGCTTCTTTCCAGATGTCGGGACCGATGAGAATGTAATTTTGTCCGAGATCTCGTTTCATATATCCGGATTTTCCGGCTAAAACATTATATATGCCGTCGGTTTTGTTGCAAACTTCCCAACTGACTTCGAAGATGTAATTTGGTCGTGCCATTATTCTCTTAAATTTTGTGAAACTATGCGGCGAAAATAGATATTTTTTTACGAATAATTCACATAAAACAAATAATTTAACCTTAAATTTCATCGAAAACGATTGCAATGCACTGAATCGCATTTTTTTTGCCCTTTTTTAGTGCAAATTTTCGAAAAGTCGAAATTGACCACTAATTCACGAATTATATTATTGTAACAATTGATATTGAATTGCTTATATAATTTTGTGTTTCATCTAATTTT
>DYOJ01000257.1 GCA_020720705.1 Acetofilamentum sp. | reverse complement strand
GAATAGATAACTTTCTCATTTTATTAAAATTAACTGTATTATTCAAACCGTGTTATTACAGTTGGTATGAGTCTCCTGATTTCTGATTTTTTTCCTTCGGGCATCGGATTCATGCGCATATCAATTGTTCGCAATCGTTCGCAATATTTTATCTCTTTCGGAAAATCGGTCAATAGATTCGAAAATAAATTTAATACGGTTAAATTGGTCATATCTCCGATTTCTTTTGGGACAGTTGTTAATTTATTACCGTAAAGTTGAAAATCATCCAACATTTTCATCTTGCCGATTTCTTGCGGCAATGTTGTAAGTTGGTTGTCGCCCAAATCTAATTTATTTAAAAACGGTAACTCGGTTACAACAAGCGGAAATTCCGTAAATTTGTTTGACGCTAAATTTAATACCATTAAACCGCTCATTTGCGTTATTTCGGAAGGGAGTTTACTGATAAAATTTCCGGTAAAATCTATATCCGCAAGATACTGAATTTTAGTGATTTGTAGAGGTATCTCCTTAAAATTATTACTCCCTGCATTTAATTTTATCAGGCTGCTCATCATGCCGACTTCGGGCGGCAACGAAGATAAATTTACATTTTCACTGATGTCCATTTCTGTTACCTTCTTCAAATTGCCGATGCTTGCGGGCAAGGTTTCAAGTTTATTCTTTGAAGCATAAATGGTATGTAATTTTTTTAAATTTCCGATTTCAACCGGCAAACTAATCAATTGATTGGATTGCACACTAAGGATTTCCAAGTTTGTTAAATTTCCAAACTCTGCCGGAAGGCTTGTCAAATTATTTTCGCGCAAATCAATGTATTGAAGTTGCTTAAGCATACCTATTTCAGGAGGTAAATCTGTGAGCTGATTGTTCCGTAAGTCTAACATTTTCAGATGTTTAAGCTCCGATATACTTTTCGGTATTTGGCTCACTCGATTATCGGCAAGTTTGAGCACTTCCAAATTTGTCAATTGCCCGATTTGATACGGAATATTATCAATCCCGTTGCTTTCGAGGGTAAGAGATTGAAGATTTGTAAATATTTTTAGTTCCTGTGGGATAACAGGTGTGTTTATCAGTGTTAATATATATACTTCTTCGGGAACAAGTTTGGCATCCTCAAGTGAGGTGTACACAATAGCTTGTTGCAACTCTGCGGTATTCAATCTTAAATTGATATCCGTTTTTTTTAGTGAATCTCGTAATAATTTTATTTGCCCGTGAGGAATTTTATTGCCTCGCAAATCTAAATATTTCAAATGTTGCATTTGTTGCATCAATTCCGGGACAGCTTTCAGCTTATTGAAGCCTAAATTTATACTGTCCGTTTTTGAATTAACATACAAATCAGCCGGAATTTCGCGCAATTTATTATATTCAAAATTCAAATAATGTAAAGCTGATAACTCACTGAATCCTTTGGGTATGACTTCTATTTTATTTGATGCCAAATGCAATTCTTTCAAAACAGGTAGCTTTTTAAGGTCTAATGGAAATTCAATCAATTTGTTACCGTTTGCATTAATGATTTCTAAAGACTCATTTTTCTTTAGTCCGGATATTTCTAAAAGTTTATTGTTCGAGATATTCAGATATTTCAACGATGTCAAATACTGGATTTGTTTTGGCAGCAATTCAAATTTATTATCACTCAAATCTAAGTAAATCAAATTGTTAAGTTTATTGAAATCTTTGGGTAAGTCTATTAATTTAGAATTTTTTACGACCAATTTTTTTAACGAAACTAAAGCCCCGATTTCTTCAGGTAAGGTTTTCAGTTGAGTTTCTTCACAAATAAGGGTTTCAAGTTTTGTCAAGTTTGAAATTTCAGCAGGCAGAACTTTAAAATTATTAAAACTGATGTCTAAATACCGAAGATTTACCAATTGTCCGATTTCAGCAGGCAAGGTAGCGAGATATGCTCCGTTTAAATCCAAAGTATCTGCTTTTTCGGGGGTTAGTAATGCAACTGATAAGTCGGTGTATTTTTGCGCATGCGAATGACCGATGCTAAACAGCATAAGCAAGGAAGCCAATATGCAAAATAATTCAATTTTTTTTAACATTATACCTATAATTATTATTTCGGTTTGTTCGATGTATTAACAATTGTTGCTGATTTTTACAAAAAAATCTATACTAAAAACGGTTAAACCTTAACTATTAAAATCAGTCAATATGCTGAATTGTAATTAAACGCGTAACTGTAAACAGTAAACAGTAAACAGTAAACAGTATAAATACTTATGAAGTATTGTCTGCAATACAAGCACAAAAATACAATATTACTCAAAACGAAACAAATTAAATTTTAATTGTTGCTAATAAATACTACTTTTCGCTTGAATCTACGAACGAAATACATGTTCACATTACATTTTTCGATTAAGTTTGTATCCTCACTATAATCTATTTACATTCAATTAGTTGAAATAATTAAAAAATCAATTCTTAAAAAAAATCACCTTAAACAGCAAGATTAAAACGGTCGTCATACTGTTCGGATGTTTTTCTCGGATAGTCTTTATGGAAAAACTCACCTGCATGCTTATCAAAAATGTAATCCTTCTCCCAAATGTTTTTATTTGCAACAATTCGCTCTAAGGCATTGGTTATCAGCAAAGCCTCGTCGTTACTCATTGTCGGATGTAAGGATATTCGCACCCATCCGGGTTTTTCTGACAGGTCTCCGCTTAAAATTTTCTGCGTAATTTCATGCGAGCGTTCTATCGAAACACCTAACAAATAATGTCCGTAAGTTCCCGCACATGAGCAACCTCCGCGTGCTTGTATTCCAAAACGGTCGTTCAATAATTTTACAACCAAATTATGGTGCATACCTTCTATATAAAACGAAAAAACACCTAAACGTTTTCGATGTTCGTTTGCCAGTAAATGTAATGTCGGCATTTTATCAAACTTTTCGTAAAAAAGTTCCATCAATTCATGCTCGCGTTCGGCAATTCGTGCCGTTCCCATTTGTTCTTTTAGTTTAATGGCAAGCGCTATGCGCATGGTTTGCAGAAATGCCGGAGTTCCGCCGTCCTCACGTTGTTCAATATCGTCCACAAAAGCATATTCGTTCCAACGATTCGTCCAGACTACCGTTCCGCCTCCGGGCTGGTCGGGGTGTTTGTTACTGTAAAGTTTTTTGTTAAAAATCAATACGCCTGCACTGCCCGGCCCGCCTAACATTTTATGTGGCGAAAAAAATATGGCATCCAATTCCTCCATGACATTCTCGGGGTGCATATTTATTTCAATATAAGGAGCCGATGCTGCAAAATCAACAAAAGCAAAACCTCCGTGTTTGTGCATAACTTCGGCAAGTTTGTAGTATTGCGGAATAATACCTGTTACATTTGAGCCTGCACTAAACGAACCGATTTTAAATGTTCGGTCAGCATATCTTTGAAGTTCGGCATCAAGAGCATCGGCACATACGGTTAAATCAATTTGAGGTTCGAGCACTACAACATCTGCAAGAGTTTCGAGCCATGAAGTATGATTTGAGTGATGCTCCATGTGTGTTACAAACACAATCGGTCTGTCCTTAGGGTCAATTTTGCATAGATATTTATCCAACTGCTCCGGGTATTTTATGCCCAAAATACGCTGAAATTTACTGACCGCTCCCGTCATACCGGAACCAGTAGTAATGATTACATCATTGGGTGAGGCATTAACATGTTGTTTAATAATGCGATGCGCTTGATGATACAGCAAAGTCATCGTAACACCCGTTTCACTGGCTTCGGAGTGTGTGTTTCCTACAAATGGACCAAATTCCTCAGCAATTTTAGTTTCTATGGGTTTATAAAGCCGCCCGCTTGCAATCCAATCAGCATATACAAGTTTTTTTTGTCCGTAAGGACTTTCAAATTCGGCATCAATACCAATGATGTTTACTCGAAATTTCTCGAAATATTGTTCCGCTAATGAGTTCATGTATAATAAATTGTTCTGTGAATACCTATTAGGCTCTTTATGATAACTCTCGGTAAAAGTTTTGTTAAAACAGTGTGTAAAATTACACAATATCTTTGTGAGAAAAAATAAATACCGGGTTCATTTTTTGATTTTATATAAGTTCGACATTAAGAAGCTATTGATTTGAGCATAGTTTGTGCTTAAAAAATCTATAGCGTGAATCCTAAACAAAAATTAAAAATGAAAAAAGCCTCCACCCTTAAATTTTGATTCGTAAAGTAGAATTTTCACTACAAATTTACGAAAATGATTTCTTATTTGTCCGTAAGCATCTGAAGCCAAAACCGAATTACTAAACCACTGAATCAATATTCGTATAAAATTAAAAATAATACGTTGCTTAATTTCAAACAATATTCGTACAAAAATAAAAATAATACGTTGTATAATTTCAAACAATATTTTCCCGCAAACGTTTTCGTGTAAATTTATAAATTACAACATATCTCTAAAATATGTTGTAAAATATTTACGTATCTTTACATAAAAGAAATTTTATAGGAATTTTATGAAAAAATGTGTATTTTTCTTGAGTTTTAGCGTAGTATTTATGTTGCAAAACTTCCATTCGGAAGCACAACTGCTAATAAACGAAACTTTTTCAGCCGGCACTCTTCCTGCGGGTTGG
>DYOJ01000256.1 GCA_020720705.1 Acetofilamentum sp. | reverse complement strand
AACGGATGACACCCCTATCTATCAAGAAACTCAAACAGTAACTACCAATGAAAATGGATTGGCAACACTGCGAATTGGAAATGGAACTGCAACAATTGGAACTACCACCAATTTGATTGTATATCACGATTGGTCTTATTGGGGTTATTGGTTAAAAACAGAAATAGACCCCACGGGTGGAACCAATTATACTTTGAGCGATACTAAAAAATTTAGTGGTGTGCCTTATGCATTTGGAGCACATAAATCCAGATTATCCCAATCGGTTACCAATCTGAGTGTAGATACCAACCAGTTTTCCGGAAACGGCTATACAACACCGTTGACCTTAGGATCACAGGGCGCTACAACAGGACAAGTCTTGAAATTCAATGGCACTTCTTGGGCTCCGGCAAATGATATTTCGGATCAAATATGGACCGGCTATAGTAGCAATGCATTTTGGAATACCAATAATACTTCCGGGATTGGTTTCGGTTCCGGGTTTAGCAGTGCTTTGCTTCCATCCGGATTTCATTTTAGAAATCCGATGGCTTATATGACTTTGGAAGGATATGATGGACATTCAGTTTTAAGTATTAAATCAACAGAAGGTTATCAGTCAATGATTAGTTATTATTGGGGTAATAATCTCAAATGGGCAACCGGACTCAATTGGGATGGTAGGTATTACATCGGCAGAAATAATAGTTCAGATTTTACGATTCTCTCCAATGGTTTTATCGGAATGGGTACGGTAAGTCCGGCGAATAAACTTTCTCTTGTCGGAAATGCCAATATTACCGGTAATTTAGGTATTGGAATCAGCACGGTTCCTACTGCTCCACTTTCTTTTCCTGCTGCTATTGGTAATAAAATCTTACTCTATCCCGGAGGAAGCGGATATGCCGGTTTAGGGGTCTATTCCAATGAAGTTCGCCTTCATTCCGATAATGCAAACAGCAGGGTTTCGTTCGGTTGGCAAGATAACAGCGGTAATTTCATCGAATTTGGAAGATTTCACAAATACAACAACGAAGCCTTAGCTATACAAGGAAATCTATGGGCAAACGGAACGGTTTACTCCTCGGATGAGCGATTTAAAAAGAATATTATCCCTATTACAGATGCTTTAACAAAGTTGCAACAAATCAATGGTGTGGAATATGAAATGAACATCGAAGCATTCAAAGAAAAGAATTTTGCAAAAGGCAGACAAATGGGTTTCCTTGCTCAAAATGTGGAAAAAGTAGTACCCGAAGCCGTGAGTGAAAATGAAGACGGTTACAAAGGTGTGGATTATGCCCGATTGGTGCCGCTTTTATTGGAAAGCATCAAAGAGCAACAAAAGCAGATTGAAGCGTTGGAGAAAAGGATTGAGGTGTTGGATGGGAAATAAATTAGTAAATTTGTATATTAAAAAAATGAAAAAATCAATTTTAACCTTAGCATTATTCCTGATAGTAGTTTACGTATTGGGGCAAACCACTCCAAAATCCCAAAAGGAGAAAGAGCAAGCCCAAATGGAGCAAATGATGATACAAGCCATGAAACAAGAAGGCATGTCGCAGACTGAAATAGACGAAGCCCTAAAGGAATATCGAGCGATGCAACCTCTGATAGATGAAATGAAAGATTCCGGGGTAAAGGTTTCATCTTATGAGACCAATTTGAGCATTCCTGCCAAACAAACAAAACTTATGAGTGGTTTACCAATTTTGACCAAGGCTTCCACTCCACAATACATCGCCAATTTGTCTAAAGAAGCCAATGCCAAGATTGCATCTCAAATCAAAACACAAGCTGATAAAATTTGGGCTGAAAACAATCAAGATAAAAATACATCCATGTTATTGTTTTTAAAAGGCGAACTGAAATCGGCGGTGTACATTTCATTGAAAACCGCTGAGAAATATCCAGATGACGATTTTGTTCTCAATAATCTGGCTTTTGTATTGGCGCAAACCGGTTATCCGCAAAAAGCCCTTCCCATACAACAACAATTGTACAATCAATACCAAAATGATATTACTGCCAATAATCTGGGACAAAGTTTTTTGGCATTGGGTGATGTCGAAAATGCTAAAAAATATTTTACCTTCGGATTGGCAGTCAATTCACAACATTTTGAAATGAACTGCGCCATGGGTCTCATAGAAGCGGAAAAAGGCGATCCCATCAAAGCACAAGTGTATGTAAAAAAGGCACTTCAAAAAGGCTATTCACCAACGGCAGAGGCACTGGCTAAAAAAACCAAACTCAAACTTTCCTATAATGATATCAATAAACCTGAGGTTCCCGAATACTTCAATGCATACAAATTGAAACCGGTTGCAGCCACCGAAGATTGGTTGGCTGTTGAACAAGTACTCGCCGAACGTGAAGCCCTGACGGAATTACACCGACAATGGTATCAAAAAAGAGAAGAAGCAACAGCACACGCCTTTACCCAAGACCTTTCCAAAATTTACAAAGAACATATGGGTATCGTGCAAGGTCCATTTGCTAAAAAAGCCCTTTTTATGCTCAAACTCATTGGAGAAGATCAAATGGAAAAATTGAGCACTAAAAAAATGTTGTTGCCCTATTATGAAAAGGAAGCTGAATTGAGAAAAGCTTTCGATAGTAAAATAGACAATATGTATCAAAACAAAAGTTATGATAATGTGGCAGAAGATTGCAAAACCAAAGTGCAATTTTTAAAAGAATATCTTTCGGCTTCCAAACAAAATCACGACGCTGCCGAACGTTCGCTTTTACCCAAATACTACGATTGGATCAATCAAACTTTGTATTGGTTTGCTTTTCTGCAATCGGGAGATGCATATCAAGCTACCTATGTGGGGTATGTTCACGATTTTATCGATAGTATGCGAACCTTTGACGATTTTCAAAATCTCTATCCTACTCCCGAATACATATTCGTTCATTGCAAAGATTATGAACAAGATTTACAAAAAATAAAAGCAGCGGAATTAGTGGAAGATAGTCCAAACTGTCCGGTGAATTTCAAATTTAAAACAGCACTTGCCGATTTAAAATTCAATTGTAAAGGTTATGAAGTGGAAGGCGGCGAATTGGCAAAATTATCTTTTGAAAAAGACACGAAAACCGGCGAATTTCAAATTGCATTCGGCTTGGGTGTGGATGCAGATGCAGGTTTCCTCGCCTTTGGAGCCAAAGGGATGATGTACATGCGTTTTGGCAGTGACTTCACACCTGTAGATATGGGCGGATTAGTAGAAGCCGGTGTGGAAGCACAAGTAGGCACTTTCAACGTGGAAGAAAAATTAAAAGGGACAATGGGTATCGGCAGTGTTAATGTGGAAGCCATTCACCACGGAGAAGAAATCAAAATTTTTAGCGCCGATGCCACTAAGGACACTCGAGATGATGCTGCGGCTATTAAGCCGTTGGGAAAATAGAAAGTTAAAAGTTTGTAAAGATTAGCACATTAACACATTAGCACATTTTTAAAAATGAAACACATTATTTTATTCATCGCATTTGTATCTGTAAATTTGATGCAAGCGCAAAAGAATTCTTATGAAAACGAAGTGATTGGTTGGAAAAAGGTTTACAATTTTAACCCTGCCACAAAGTCGCAACAAGTTGGAGACAAAACCTATTCGGCTAGTCAAATAACCATAGCAGGTAAAATAGCCAATTGGATGCAGATGAGTTATATGCCAAAAGGGGCTTTGGGTAATGTTAAAAAAACGGTTTTACCTAAAGCAGGTTTGTACGTAAAAGCATTACCACATGCTTATGGAGCTGTGGTTTATTCTTATGTTTTTCTAAAAAAAAATGCTCAAAACAAATGGGTAAACGAGACTACACATGCTAATGTTTGGAGCATTATGGCAAATGAAGTTCCCAATGCCGACTATTACGGAATCCCTTTTATATCTTCAGATGCTACTTTTTATTTTACCATTCCGCATTCGGAGGAAACACGTTGGGATGAAGTGCAAGAAAACACCAACCAACATCCTGTTATCAAAAAATACTACCAAAAGACTTTACCCGATTTTGGTGGTGCCAGCCATGCCAAACTCATTATCATAAGTAAAAATAGTGTTTTTCCTTTCCAACATTTGACCATAGGTGAAGTATTAAATTTAATTGAACCGTCTATAAACAATTGGTTTGAAGATGAACAAAAAAGAATAGCCGTACACAGACAGTATCCGGCAGATAAAGATTCGTATAGAGATTATGAACATGATATAAATAGAGCCAAAGAAAAAGTTACTTCAGCCAAATTGTTTTTGAATGAATTGAAAACCAAATATAAAAACAAGACCAGCGAACCGGCATATCTAAGCAATGGTAAAATTGATGTAATCGATTTTGTCATCCGTTAAGATATTTTCTCGAGATATGAAACCACAAATCTCACTAAAAATTATCCCGTTTATACCATCAAACCGGAAATTCTATCCCAATGCAAAACCGATCAACCGCAATGGTTCAGCATCATGTGGTACGGTGCAACTATAGATGAACCCGCTTACAGGCATTTAAATGAATCAATTCTCAATAATTTTAATTTTGATTATTTGTACCAATACTTTTTCGACTCTACTAAAATTGGCACTCAAAAATATCAACCTTTGAAAACTCCTTGAAGTTATTATGATTATA
>DYOJ01000255.1:1340-4632 GCA_020720705.1 Acetofilamentum sp. | reverse complement strand
TTCGGGTGCAGGATATGCCGGATTGCTTCTGTAAAAGACCGTTTTTTCTCGGTTTCCAACCTTTACCGAAATGGTTTCGGGATAGTATCGTTCGCCTTCCGGTGCGCCCAAAGTGTCCGAAAGTAAAAAAAACTCATCGGTTTTGAAAGCCTCTTCGAGCTTTTTTTGATTTTCGGCTGTAAGCGGCACATTTTCAGCCACAACACGCGATGAACTTCCCGACGGTGTAGCCGAAACCGGATTGTCGTACGTGTATTCGGTTGCAACAATCGTAAAGTTGTTGTTTTTAATTGTAACTTTCTGATTATATGACTCATAAGTTACTTCAAATTCGTCAGCGCAAGAGTTCATAAACAATGATAAAACAAGTATTGATAACCAAGATATTTTCATAAAATCATTATTTAAATTTTTACAACAAAAAATACACCAAAAAATTTTCTCGGGTTTCAAAAAAAATTACTTTTGTAGTATGAGTCAGAAAACGCGAGTATTGGTTTTTATTGATTGGTTTTTACCCGGTTACAAAGCCGGCGGCCCCATACGCTCTGTCGCAAATATGGTGGAACATTTGAAGGAAGATGTTGAATTTCTGATTGTTACAAGCGATACCGATTACACGGAAAATGAGCCTTACGCGAATGTTAAAGCTGATGTTTGGACAGATTTTGATGTAAACACAAAGGTTTTTTACATCTCAAAAGCGAATTTAAATAAAGATTTTATTGCAAATTTAATTTCAAAAACGGAGTTCGATACTGTTTATATCAACGGAATTTATTCGTATTTTTTTTCGATTTTACCGCTTCAAATTTTGAAAAAATCGGATAAAAAAGTTGTCGTTTGTGCACGAGGAATGTTGTCGGAACAAGCATTTTCACGGAAATCGCTTAAGAAAAATGTTTTCCTTAAACTTGCAAAACTCAAAGGTCTATACAAAAATGTTATTTTCCATGCAACAACGGATTCAGAAAAAACCGACATCGAAAAACGCCTTGGGAAACATGTGAAAGTTACTGTTGCCCAAAATTTTGCACGAAAAATAAGTTCTTCAAATCACGAAAATTCAGAGAAAAAGTCAGGTGCTTTAAAATTGGTTTCCATAGCCCGAATTTCTCAGGAAAAAAATACGAAGTTTGCTTTAGAAATTTTGAGAAAATTAAAAAATACAAACATTACGTTTGATATTTTTGGTAGTATTTACGATGTGCAATATTGGACTGAATGCCAAGAAATTATATCAAAACTACCGAACACAATCTGCGTAAATTACAAAGGCGCGATTGATAGTTCTGATGTGCCAAAAACCTTTGCTCAATATAATTTCTCGTTTATGCCCTCGGTGGGCGAAAATTTCGGACACAGCTTGCTCGAAAGCATGACCGCCGGCACGCCCGTAATTACAAGCACCGGAACCCCTTGGCGTAACCTGCAACAACACAACGCAGGATGGGACATTCCGCTCGACAAGCCCGAAGAATTTGTAAAAATCATTGAATTTTGTGCAAAATTGTCGCAGGAGGATTACGACAAGATGTCGCTGGCGGCGCAAAATTTTGCCATATCTCGGTCTGATTTAAGTGCTACAATTAAAAAATATATCGAATTATTTTCATCCTAAAATATTCCTTATTTGTCCTAAGTATTTAGTGTTTCATCAAATATCCTCTGTGTTTTCATATTTTATACAAAATATTTAACCAGAATAATTATATTTGCGGATATTTTTATCTTTATATGTGAATTTATTAAAATAGTATATGATGAAACGTTTAACTCTTTTCTTTTTAACAATTTTAGCATCGGTTACGATGCTGCGCGCACAATCTTTTAACGAAGAATTTGTTGATATCACAACCCTGACCGCAGACGGTTGGAGTATGCAAAATTTAAGCTCTCCTATCGGTACGATTACAAATTGGTTTCAGCCCTCCGGTGTTTTCGATGCCCATAGCGGAAATCCAACCGAGTATATTGGTGCCAATTACGAATTGGTTTCAAACGTGGGCACGATAAGTGCTTGGCTGATAACACCTGAAGTAACGTTAAACAACGGCGACATTTTGAGTTTTTATACTCGAACCGATGCGTCTTCAAATTTTGCCGACAGATTGCAATTGCGCATGAGTACCGCAGGCAACAGCACAAATGTTGGTTCTACCGCAGAATCTGTCGGTGATTTTACAAACTTATTATTAGATATTAACCCAACGCTTATTTTTAACGGCTACCCGCACGATTGGACAGAATATACGGTAACAGTGAGCGGACTTGCAGCCCCGATTCAAGGACGTTTTGCTTTGCGTTATTATGTAACTGACGGTGGTGCAAACGGTTCAAATTCAAACTATATCGGCGTTGATGAGTTCTCTTATACGAGCGTAAGTTCTCTAAGTCCGGATATTGCAATAACTTCAACATCAGAATATTACAAACAAATTCCGGCAAACCAAGGCTACTCAGTACCGTTAGAAGTTACACTCACAAACGACGGAACTGCAAATGCCTCAAATGCTTCCGCAACGGTGCTGGTTTACAAAAATTCGGATATGAACACCGTCCTTTACGAAGAAACCCAAACGGAGCTTATGCTTGATATAAATGAGTCCCAAACCGTAACATTTTCTTCTGTTTCGTTTGATGAACTCGGCACATACACCATATATTACAGCTCAAAAAATGATGCAGACGATACTGAAAGTAATTTTACCAAATCATTCAGTTTTGAAATTACGGAAAACGTTCTTAGCCGTTCAAACGGAACTGTAACTACCTCATTTGGTGTTGGAATAGACACAGAAGCATACTTAGCCTCGAAACATGAAATAGCAAGTGAGGCAAAATTAGAATCTGTTGTTTTTCAACTATCGGTAGCTCCTGCAAACGTAGGTGCACAATACAAAATATCGGTTTTCAACGATAATTTTTCGGAAATGGTCGGACAATCCGATTATGTAACAACCGATACTGAATTTGCAAACGCTCAATTACATTCAGTTACTGCAATGATTAAAGATATGGAAGGCAATCCCTTAGTGTTAAGTGCCGGAACGTATTATGTTGCTTATACGGAAAATGTCCACACTATCGGGTTTGCATTTTCGGATAGTATTTATCATCCGAACACTGTTTTTGTATCATGGGAAGGTCAGGCATGGACTTCTGTTGAAAGTTTCGGACCTCAATTTGCGAAAACTCCGCTTATGTTCTTAAACTTATCATCTTGCGAAGGCATACAACTCAGTAATTTGCCTGAAACCCAGTCAGTTTCCCTCAATACAACAACTTGCAC
>DYOJ01000255.1:0-1240 GCA_020720705.1 Acetofilamentum sp. | reverse complement strand
CCTTTTTCGTCAATCGAATGGTCAAACTCCGAAACATCGGTTTCCATTGAAAATCTTGTAGCCGACATTTACACAGCTACCGTTACAGACGACAACGGTTGCACACACTCCGTTGCACCAATCGAAATAACAGAGCCGACATCAGCCCTCGAAGCAACTTACGAAGTAACGGACGAAACAGAATCAGGAACACTCGGTGCAATAAACCTTATGCCCACAGGCGGAACGCCCTCATATACATTCGATTGGAGCAACAGCGAAACATCGGAAGACCTTATTGACCTTGCTGCCGATACCTATTCCGTAATCATCACCGATGCTAACGGATGCGTGCTGACAATCAACGACATAATCGTGGATTTCATTGCCGGTATCAACTCGGTAGCGTCAACAATTTCCGTAAGCCCGAATCCGACAAACGGTATCGTAACGGTTTCTTTACCCGAACTTGTAAACGCGAATCTGACAGTGTCGGACATCACCGGTAAACTATTGAAAAATTACTCGATTTCCAATACTCAAAAATCAGTTTCGATAGACTTCTCCGATTTGAATTCCGGATTATATTTTGTAAAAATTATATCAGGACAAAATACTTACAACCAAACAGTTGTAAAAAAGTAGCATTAGAATAAACTCAAATTTTGAGATAAAATAACCTGTCGAATTTCGGCGGGTTATTTTTTTTTGTAGATTTGTGAGAAAAAAAAAGGATGCTCAAAACCGACCTCTCAACATTCAATAACGCTTGGTATGCGCCCGGTGCCGGAAAAATCAAACAAATTCTCTGGTATTTTACCAATATTTTGTATTTCAAAAATGCGTGGAATCCTATTTCGGGTGTTAAAGTTCGCTTGTTGCGACTTTTCGGCGCGAAAGTTGGGCGAGGTGTGGTCATAAAACCCGCCGTAAACATCAAATATCCTTGGCGATTGAAAATCGGAAATCATGTCTGGATTGGCGAAAACGTGTGGATTGATAATCTTGCTGATGTGGAAATTGCTGATAATGTGAGCATTTCGCAAGGCGCATTGTTGTTGTGCGGAAATCACAATTACAAAAAATCGTCCTTCGATTTAATTATCGGAAAAATCATTTTGGAGGAAGGCGTTTGGATAGGCGCGAAAAGCGTCGTTGCGCCCGGTGTAACCTGCAAATCACATTCGATATTAGCCGTAAACTCTGTGGCAACCAAAGATTTAGATGCTTACACAATTTATCAGGGCAATCCGGCAATTGC
>DYOJ01000254.1 GCA_020720705.1 Acetofilamentum sp. | reverse complement strand
TGATGGATTTTGCCGAAGCACATCATTTTTCGATGTCGGCAAATTTTCACGGCGGAGCCGAAGTGATGAATTACCCGTGGGATATTTGGTATTCTGACGAAAATCCGCATGCAGATACAGATTGGTTTGAAAAAATATGCACCAATTATGTAAGCTCGGCTCGCGAACTATACCCAAACTACATGTCCGATGTAACTTCAGACGGGGTAACTGAAGGGGCAGATTGGTACATTGCCGAAGGCACTCGACAAGATTTTATGATGTACTATCAAAATTGTCGTGAGGTAACAGTCGAATTGTCAAGCACAAAATTACTCTCGACCGACCAACTGAATAATTTTTGGAACTACAACAAACAAGCCCTTATTGATTTTTTAAAAGAAGTAACCTACGGCGTAAACGGCAGGGTAACAAACACAAGCGGAGAACCGGTGGACGCAAAAGTTGAAATATCAGGACATGACAAAGACAACTCGGAAGTGTACACCGACCCCGCAAACGGCGATTATTATCGCCCGATAGCCCCCGGCACTTACACCGTAACGTATTCCTCTGAAGGCTATATCTCACAAAATCATACGATTACAATAAGCAATTGGAAACAAACCGTTGTAAAAGATATTGTTTTAGAACAAGCCCAACAGTTTGAGATTTCCGGACGTGTTACAAATTTGGAAGGTACGGGATTACAAAACGCCAAAATCCAAATCTTAAACACCTCTGTTGAACCGGTATATACAAATGTATCAGGATATTACACTTTCCCAAATGTGTTTGAAAATACACATACACTTGTAGCTTCACTCTCGGGTTATGCGGTTTCGGTAAAAAACGTAACCTTAATCGGAGCAAATCAAACCGTTGATTTTGAACTTGCTCCGAGTAATGCTTACAGTTTTGAAGATATGGTGCCCGATGAATTTTCCTTTGGTGCCGATGCAGCTTGGAATCGAGTTCAAGGCGTTAGCTACGACGGAGACTATGCCATGAAATCCGGCAACATCAGACACAATCAAGAAAGTATTATGAAAGTTGAATCCAACTCAACTGAAGCCGGCGTTATCAGTTTCTACAAAAAAGTATCGAGCGAATCGACTTTCGATTTTCTGTATTTTTATATTGATACCCAACTAAAAGGCTCATGGAGCGGAGAAGACGATTGGTCGTTTCAATCCTATCAGGTAACCGAAGGCACCCATACTTACTTATGGGAATATAACAAAGACGGTAACGCCATTGGCGGATACGATTGTGCGTGGGTGGATTATATTGAAATACCTAAATCTACAAGCGATACGGAATTTGTAGATTCGTCCAAATTCGTTATCGGCGAAAACCCGACAAAAGGAAAGTTTGAAATTTTCCCGTTAAAAACAGAGATTCTAAGCGTCAAAATTTACGATTTATCGGGCAAAGAAATGCAATATTTAAGCAGCAACTTAACATTTTACCTTTCGCAACCCGGTGTGTATATTGTGAAAGTTACAACCCCTGACGGCATAGTGAGCAAACCGCTTATTGTGCTCAAATAACTTGATTTACAATGCAATCCGCATGATACTTTTTATGCGGATTGTATTTTTTTGAATTATTAACCTAAAAATTCCGCCTGTTTTCCTATCAATTTACGAAAAAATGTATTCCTTTGCATGTTTGAGTTTACGTTAGAAGCTAAAATTGCATCCTGTCAATGATTTTGAAAAGATAAATAAAAATCGAAGATTTATGAATAATTAATTCAATACTTATCTAATATAATATGCTAATAACAAATTTATTGCAATTAATTACAAAAACATTGGAAAGTCAAGATATTCCGTATATGCTATCCGGAAGTTTGGCTTCATCACTTTATACTATACCAAGAGCAACCAGAGATATAGATCTGATTGTTGAATTGCAAGAAGGTCATGTAATTACATTTCTTGAAGCAATAAAAAATAAATACTATTATCATGAACCAACTATAAAAGAAGAGATTAAACGATACGGAATGTTCAATATTATCCACCTCGAAAGTGGGTACAAAATTGATTTTATCATTCGTTCTATGCATCCTTTCGAAATACAAAAATTTCAAAGAAGGAAACAAATTGATTATTTAGGTGTAAAAATTTGGGTAATAACACTCGAAGATTTAATAATTTCAAAATTAAATTGGATTCAACAACTTGAAAGTGAATTACAGAAACGAGATATTGAAAGCCTTTTGGAAAATGAAGATGCAGATATGAATTATATAAAAAAATGGTGCAAA
Source organism: Acetofilamentum sp. (assembly GCA_020720705.1). Lineage (GTDB taxonomy): Bacteria > Bacteroidota > Bacteroidia > Bacteroidales > JAADGE01 > DYOJ01. The sequence goes on along the minus strand of DYOJ01000254.1, from coordinate 2,379 downwards.
GAATTAAAATTAAAAACCTATAATCTAATAAATTATGAATGATACAACAAAAGAAATGCACCAATATCAATATAATTTGATTATGGAAAAAACGCAAGAAGAGAGATTTGTTATGGGACTTGAAATGATAGAAATGGGACGCGAACTGATGATTTCCGGAATTAAAAGTCAAAATCCCGAATTGAATGAAAACGAAGTTTTATTTCAACTTATCATGAGAAAAATGAAATACGATAAATCTTTATATTGGCTTGAAAATATGATACCTGAACTAAAAAAAAGGTATAATTTACCTTAGTCGATTATTTCAGGCTTTTTTACCGACCTTAAACGTTGGTGCAGCTAACAAACCGCAGTTCTAAACTGAATCAAAAGTATTATAAATCAAATATTTAAACGTATCATTTTACAATTCCTTTGCACAAAAACATGCTTCGATACATCAAAAAAGGACTCCGATTATTGTTTGTTCTGCCGATAAAATTTTACAGATATTTCATTTCTCCGTTCACGCCCTCAACCTGCCGGCACATACCAACCTGCTCGGAATATGCCGTTACGGCAGTTATGGAACATGGAATTATCAAAGGATTTTGGTTCGGAGTGCGCCGACTATCCAAATGTCATCCTTGGGGCACAAGCGGCTTCGACCCTGTGCCGCCGAAGGGAACACCTGTCATTCGATTCAAAAAATTCACTCCTGACAAATGAACAGAAAACATATCCTGATATTTTTACTCGCAAGCCTCGCCATGTTGCTCATTTTGATGCCCTACACCAAAGATATTGAGCAATTTAAGGCTACAGATTTAACTTGGGCTATGCTCAAAAAAGCTAAAACGACTAAGGTTTTTGATTTTTCAAACTTCGGGTTTGAACCCAAAACCGAATATCATTCCGAAATTGATTCATTAAACGGAAAACCGATTGTAATTACCGGTTTTTTCAAAAACGAAACGCATGATTCACAGTCTCTTCTGCTTCTGACCGAGAATGTTACGAACGTGTGCGCAATGTGCAATCACGACGAGCATTACGCTGCCATTGTATTGCATCCTGCGGATTCTGCCCTGTTTAATTTACCCGACGATGCGTTGTTAGCTATCAGCGGAATTTTTGAATACGATACGACAAAACATCTCTATTATCATATAAATCAAGCTGTTATTGACAGCATTTTGATACTGAAAAACCGAAAATAATGTTTGTAATTCAAATTTTAAAACAAGCAATAACCGTTTCACTTTTCGTAATGATTATGATGACTGTTCTGGAATATTTTGCAGTGCACACACGCGGCAAAGTCATTCATAAATTCAAAAATCGTCCGTTTGCACAAATCCTGCTTGCAACCTTGCTGGGGCTTTTACCCGGATGTTTAGGCACGTATGCCGTTGTATCAATGTATATTCACGGGTCGCTCACGTTCGGCGCACTGATAGCCAATTTGATAGCCACTTTCGGAGACGAAGCATTTATCATGATTTCTCTTATTCCGTTTGAAACTTTGATACTCGCCGGGATATTGTTTGTAATCGCAATACTTTCGGGCATTGCCGTAAATTTCTTTTCCAAGAAAAAATCTACCCACGATGCTCAAAAAGAACATATTGTAATTCACACCGAGGAAATTAGTAAGGAGAAATTTACATTTAGCAGTGTGTTACAACAATTACGACACATCACTTGGCAACGAGCGGTCATTATCGGAGCGTTGTCCGTATTTACAATGATAACTGTTATCGGCGAAGCACACGGGCATCCGGAAATGCATGCGCACGAAGCAGAAGCCGAACATCCCGAACACGAACACGAAAATTTGCCCGCGCAAGATCCGCACAACAACGAAATGTCTCACTTATTGCAATTGATATTTGTAGTAGCATCTATCGGCGGTTTATTCATCGCACTTGCAAGTCCCGACCATTTTTTGAGCGAGCATATTTGGGGGCATATCATCAAAAAGCATTTTTTGCGTATTTTTCTTTGGACCTTCGGAGCATTTTTTGTATTGCATTTACTCAACGAATATCTTGACGTCACCACTTGGATATCTGAAAACCAACGATTTCATTATGTGCTTTTATTAATAGCAGTGTTAGTCGGTTTGATACCGGAATCCGGACCTCATATTATTTTCCTGACATTATACACAACCGGCATGGCACCGTTCAGTATCTTGTTGGCAAGTTCAATCGTTCAAGACGGGCACGGAGCAATACCCTTGCTCGCCGAAACAAGACGCGGATTTATTCGGGCAAAAGCAATTAACGCATTTATTGCACTTTTAGTCGGTTCCGTTGCCTTATCGTTTGGATTTTAGGAATGAATAATTAATAATGAATAATGAATAATTTTGCTAACGATTGGTTATAAATA
>DYOJ01000253.1 GCA_020720705.1 Acetofilamentum sp. | reverse complement strand
GGCATAACTTCGTAAAGTAGAAATAAAAAAGAGCATGAATTTCATGGTGAATGGAATTATACAATTCATCCAAAAACACAGTAAGATGTAAATGTTATTTCTTTACGAATACTTAGCGTGGACGCTAAACGCAAATAGAGCAAAAAACAATACAAAAAACCGCAACCTCAAGACTAACCTTGTAACTTTTCCCCAAAAACCAACTTAAACTATGAACTTGATTATTTCGACTTTACGAATTTAAAGATTTCGGCAAAGTTTGTGCTTAGAATAGTTTAGCGTGGACGCTAAACGCAAATAGAAAATGCAATAAGCGTCCACGCTTTTCTTTTGCCGGCATAACTTCGTAAAGTAGAAATAAAAAAGAGCATGAATTTCATGGTGAATGGAGTGTCTAACAAAACATTCATGGCATATATTCTTTAAAATCATCTAACGGCTCATCAAAATCGGACGATAAAATAAAAGAACCTTTTGCACAACCAAATTTGGGTTTACGTCTGTCTTTTGCATAAGTGAACTGTCTATTAAGCAGATAATCAATATAATAAATTAGCTCCTGCTTTAATGGTTCTGAATTAAGTAAACTCAATTTTGAGTATATCAATTGTTCTGAAAATTGCATTTTTGTTGTCATTATCCAAATTTTTACTGCAAATATACATCTTTTTTCAATACAGATGTTCAGTATTTCAGTTTCAGGAATGTCCTTCTGTCTTTCCTCAATTATCCGTTCGGCAAGCATAAAATTAACCGAAGTTACATTTGTCGCTTGAATTCAGTTTGACAAAAAATTCGGAAGGAAAATAATGATAAACTACATAATATCAAACATTTACAGTTTCGTAAATTTTTTAACACAAAATACAAACCTTATAAATGCAGGCTTAGTTGTCCTGCTTGTTTTAATCTCCATGTATTGTCTTCATATTCGTCTGCTATTGATTTCAAAACTATCAGAATAGTCTGGTTTTCAGGTGTAATACCGTTTCGCAATAAGGGCATAATATCAAGTATAATATCATCGGTTGTCGGTTTGTCGCCTTGTGCTTCTTTCCGTTTCATATACGAAAGTAAAAAATATTTTATTCGCATATCCAGAGGAATTCTTGTTTTAAATTTCATGTTTTTGCGAATATGAAATTTTTCCGTTTCTGTCACATAATCGTATTCACTCATTAAAATTGGAGTAAGGTCTTTATATTCTTTACTTAAAATATGTAAAAAACCCAATTCCATTCCTTTCATTATCAATTCATCGTTGATTTGTTCGAGCGTAGCACCTTCATTTTGAGCGATAACCGCTTCGATAGTTTCAAGCACCAAATCGTAAATATCGTTTCCGAGATTGACTCTTTGTATTGCTTTCGGGGTTTTCTTTTTGATAAAGTTGATAATTAATTGACCGGCTAAAACTGAAAAAGGATTTTGCCGTTTCTTGAAACTTGTTTGTCCGTTCGCTTGTTTGACAGTTCCGGCATATTCAAATCCGGCTTTTTCGGCAGTATCAACAATCGCGTGCCAATAGTGCGGATCTTTATGGGCAAAAACAAACGACATCCATCGGTCGAATTTTAGAACTCGATACATTTCGTAGATTGATTTTGTTAGTAAATCAACATATTCATCTTTTGTTTTTTCTTGCATTCCGCCTTCAATTGCTTCTAACCTTCTGTCATCTTCGCTCACGTCTAAACCAAGCCATGCGTTCCACATTGTGGACAAATCTAAATATGGAATTTTTGCACCGTACGGCGGGTCTGTATAGATGTAATCAATGCTTTCTGTAGCTATAAAAGATAAATCTGTTGCCGTACCTTTTAAAATTTGAGCATTGTCTATTGTATTTTGATTTATCAGTGGGGCTATTTCTTGTTTTGCTTTGTAAAGCCTGTTATATTTTCGTTTATAAATATCAAATACTTGAAAAGAAGATGGTTGTTTTGCAATTCTATATCTGTAATAAGCAAATGCAGCAGCATTTGGACCGCCGCTTCCTCCGGCATGCGCTGTTTGATTGATAAGTGTAATTGTACTCGAAAATGCCAACAAAAATGAATTTCTACAATTTTTATCTTTTATCTTTAAAATTAAATGCTTTAGATATGCAAGTTGAGCCAATTGTTTCTCCGAAAATAAAGCTTCTACCGTTTCCACATCCGACCCTTTGGGTAAAATATTTCCCTTGGGATATGGATATTTTTTCAAAGCTTTCTGTATTTCGACATCTGTTTTCGGAACTGTTTTTGTGTATTTCGTTTCCAATTTATCAAACTCATCCGACAGCAAATTAAAATCAACAGGCACTACTAAACTACTTGTAATGAACACTGAAAGCGGATTTATGTCAATATGGATTGCCTTTCGGTTTGCCATCAATGCTTCAATTGCAGTTACTCCGCTTCCGCCAAACGGGTCGAGAACAACGTCTCCCGCTTTGCTGAAATGGGTAATATAATCTTGGACAATATTCCATGATTGTTTTGTGAAATAACCATGAATGCCAAAATGTCTTTTTGCTGCTTGTTTTTTTACAGGAATTTCGGGCAGATTTTTTCTTTCTAGGTAATCAAAATCCTTTTTTGTGTGTTTCTTATATTCCGTCTGACTTTCAGAAACAATTTGCTGAGACACAAAATAATCAGGGCTTAATAATTTCTGTATCTCATCCCAATGTCGGTCAATTTCTGACAGTTGAAAGTACAGTAACGGCTCTTTTTCGTCTTTTTTAAATGCTGCAAACTCTTTTCCGTTGCAAAGCGCAAAAATATCGGCATGAATATCTGGATGGATTGCATACGAATAAACCTGCTCAATATGGTCACCGGATAAGATATTTTCGTTTGGAGCTTTTGCATCAAGAACCCAAGAATATTTTCCGTTAATTTCAAAAAGATAATCCGGTACAATATTGATTTGGCGTTTTTTAGAACCGATTTTTACAAACGGATGCTCAAGTGTTTTACTGTAAATGATTTTATTATGTCCGTAAGCTTTATATCCTAAACTTTTAAGAATAGGATTAATTAATTCTTCTCGAACTGCATCTTCTTTAAATTCAGGCGAATTTAAAAGTTGAAAATCAAAGTCTTTATAAAAATTTGTTGCTGTCATTTTCAATACTTTGTTAGATTTTAGACGTAAGACATTTGACTTAAATCGCTCAATTCCATTTAGTTGCAAATAATCTTACAATTACAGTAATTTTATTATCTAATTTACAGTAAGTCAATATCTTAAAAAGATATTCAAAAAATTAAATCTCAAAAAATTTAGCATTTTTTATGCCGGAAGGGTCTATAAAATTCCTAAAACACGTTTAGCTAATTCAACGGTGTCTTCATCGCCGGTGTGTTTACCTGCGACATCCGACAGTTTAACTGTAGGCGTGTATTCTTGACCTTCGGGTTTTGCAGCAGTCATTTTTATAACAATATTCAAAGGCTTAACACCCACATCGTTCGTGAAATTTGTCCCGATTCCGTACGATGTGCGGATTCGACCGCGACAGTGTTTTTCAATGGTTTCAACCATTTCCGGATTCAATCCGTCCGAAAATACGATGGATTTCGTAGTCGGGTCTATACGTAGCGATTCGTAATGGCTTATGGTTTTATCGGCAAAAGCCAGTGGGTCACCGGAATCATGTCTTACACCGTCGAATAATTTGGCAAATTTTGTGTCGAACGAGCGGAAAAAAGTCTCAGTTGTAAAAGTGTCGGAAAGTGCAATGCCTAAATCGCCTCGAAAAATATTTACCCAATTTTCAAGCCCCGTTTTATTGGCTGATTTGAATCCGTATTTTGCCGCATGAAACATAAACCATTCGTGTGCATGCGTACCGATTGCCTTTAATCCGTATTTTTGGGCAAAATGAACATTGCTTGTTCCGATAAAATTTTTTCCGCCGGAAGTTTTTAATGATTCAATGATTAAATTATGATGGTAATGCGAATACCTGCGGCGTGTTCCGAAATCTGCAAATTGAACGCCGAGCATTTTGTATTTCACTGCTTTTTTTCGTGCAATATTCGCAACCTCTTCATCGGCAAAAGCTTGTTTTCCGGTCATTTTAAAATAGAGTTCGGAAATTAATGCCATCAACGGAACTTCCCATAAGATTGTTCGATACCAATAGCCTTCTATACTGACACTGAGTTCGTTACCCTTTTGAACTATCCCTACTTCTCCCGGATTATAACGATACCCTTGCAAAAAATCAATATAAGTAGGTTCAAGAAAATACAATCCTTCCAAAAAAAGTTTTTCTTCAAGGCTGAGTTGCAAATTTTGCATGGCAAATACTTGTCGGCGAAGCTCTTCAGCAAATCCTTCAGGGAAAGGGTCTTTCCCTCGATTTATAAATTCATAGCGAACTTTTGCACGCGGAAATTTCTTAACAACCGCAAGCTGCATCGTAAATTTATATAAATCGTTGTCTAATATTGAATGTATCATGCTTATAGGATGTAAAATTTATGTCGCAAATGCAACTTTATAATTAGACAAATTTACAGTAAAAAATTCATACAGAATTATAAAAATGTATTTTTTCGCGGTCAGTTATTCAACAGTCAGTAAAAATTTAATGTAAGATATTGATTTGCTGCAAACTATACTGTTTACGGTTTAAAGTTGAGAGTT
>DYOJ01000252.1 GCA_020720705.1 Acetofilamentum sp. | reverse complement strand
GTTACGAAAATTTGGCTTAAATTTGTCTAAATATTCAAACGTTGTCTTATGAAACATCCATGACAAAATTTTTGACACACAAGGGAATGATTAGAAATTATCTTTACTCGAAAAGCGTGGACGCTTTTCGCAATTATCTTGTGTTTAGCGTCCACGCTAAACATCATAATATCAACCAAATACAAATTTTAAACAGATGAAAAAATTGCTCTTAATCTCGGCAGTTGCACTCACAACCATGTATGCCTGCAAACCGTCAACAAACAAAGAAATGATGTTTACCTACCCCGAAACACGGAAAGATACAGCCATCGCAGATGACTATTTCGGAACCAAAGTTGCCGACCCTTATCGTTGGCTCGAAGATGATAACTCCGATGAAACCAAAGCTTGGGTTGATTCGCAAAACAATGTAACTTTCAGTTACTTAAAAGCGATTCCGTTTCGTCAAAACGTGATTGACCGCCTTACGGAAATCTACAATTACGAACGCTATTCCGCTCCGTTTAAAAAAGCAGGAACATATTATTATTTCAAAAACGACGGACTTCAAAATCAGAGCGTTATGTTTATGCAAACCTCGTTAGAAGAAACCGGTACTGTATTGCTCGACCCAAATAAATTATCTGATGACGGAACAGTTGCACTGAACACTTTTGATATATCGAAAGACGGAAAATATCTCGCTTATGCAATCTCGCGAGGCGGCTCGGATTGGAATGAAATTTATGTCAAAAATATTGCCACAGGTGAATTGCTCAAAGACCACATTGTATGGGTGAAATTTTCAGGGATAACATGGTACAAAGACGGTTTTTTCTACGGACGTTACCCCGAACCCAAAAAAGGAGACGAACTTTCGGCAGCGAACAAAAATCAAAAATTATATTATCACAAACTCGGAACAGACCAAGCGTCTGACCAATTAATTTTTGAAAATCCAAAATTTCCTGAGCGGATGTATAGTGCGGGAATTTCTGAGGATGAGCGTTTTTTGTTCTTGTCAGAATCTGAGACAACAAGTGGTAACGGATTGTATGTAAAAGATTTAACTAAGTCGAACTCAAATTTTGTTCAAATAGCGGCAGGTTTTGAGTCTGATTATGTTGCCGTTGAACATTTGAACGGTAATATATTGATACTCACTAATAAAGGCGCCGAAAAATACAAACTCGTTTCAGTTCCTGCAAATTCTCCGGCTGACACTTCAAAATGGACAGATATTATTCCGGAGGCTGAAAATGTGCTCGAAAGTGTATCAGTCGGGGGCGGAAAACTTATAGCAACATTCATGCAAGATGCCAAAAGCAAAATCGTTTTATACGATTATTCCGGCAAAAATCACACAGAAGTTGCCCTGCCCGGTATCGGCTCAACCGGCGGTATCTCTGCAAATATTGATGATAAAATCGGCTTTTATTCGTTTAGCTCATACACAGTTCCAACGATTATTTACAAATATGATTTTACGTCCGGTGCATCAGAGGTTTACCGGAAACCAGACATAAAAGGTTTCAATTTTGAGGATTACATAACCGAGCAAGTGTTTTATACAAGTAAAGACGGTACTAAAATTCCGATGTTTATCACTTACAAAAAAGGTTTGAAAAAAGACGCTTCAAATCCGTCCTTACTTTATGGATACGGCGGTTTTAATATCAGCCTTACGCCCGGTTTTAATATCACGCGCATGGTTTGGCTCGAAAAAGGCGGTGTTTTGGCTATCGCAAATTTGCGTGGCGGAGGTGAATACGGCGAGGCATGGCACAAAGCCGGCACAAAATTACATAAGCAAAATGTTTTTGATGATTTTATTGCGGCAGCAGAGTATTTGCAAAAAGAGAAATATACTTCGCAGAAAAAACTTGCCATACAAGGCGGCTCAAACGGCGGATTGCTTGTCGGTGCGGTTACAAACCAACGTCCGGATTTATTCGGAGTATCCTTGGCGCATGTCGGAGTAATGGATATGCTTCGTTATCAGGAATTTACAATCGGTCGCGCTTGGTCATCCGATTACGGCTTAAGCAGCGACAGCAAAGAAATGTTTGAGTATTTACATAATTATTCGCCTGTCCACACCGTGAAAGCGAATACGGACTATCCGGCAATGCTTGTTCTGACCGGCGACCACGACGACCGTGTGGTGCCGGCACATTCGTTTAAGTATGCTGCAAGTTTGCAATCAAAAACAAACGGAAAAACCCCTGCATTTATTCGGATAGATAAACAAGCCGGACACGGCGCCGGTAAGCCTACCACGAAAATAATAGAAGAAAATGCGGATATTTATGCCTTTATTTGGAATACTATGGGCGTAAATCCGTATAAGAAATAATAAACAGTCTTTGTAAGAAAACTCATAACACATTGTAATACTTAATGTTATACAGATATTTCAAATGAATGTTTTAAGAAATTCGGTAGAAACAGCAGAAATTCGATTGAAACTAAAATATACAATGAATGACTACTTTTGACTATTGAATGACTACTAAATGACAAAACATACGATTGAAAAAAATGACAATAACCAACATAATATCAAACATTTACACGTTTTCTTACTGACACTAAACACAATGTTTCTATCATAAACAAGGGCGCAAATTTGTATTTGCGCCCTTTTGTTTTCAGGGTTTATCCTGAAAACAAAACGGACGGAGAACAAAGTTTATGTTCGCCGTACCGCAGGAGTTTAGGTTGAACGTATTTTACAGGTTTAGGCGGTAAAACTAAATATTAAAAAGTGATTTGCCTACTCTGTTTACCGGTTTTCGGCTGCCCCGTTTTTGGTTGGTTTAACATTATTTCACAAAATAACAGCACTTTTCATAAAAATAAACCGGATGTGGAAAAAATAATTTGTATTTAATTGATTAAGTGTAACATACGATTGAAATTAACCACATACAGTTACAATCAGTGCGTTTAGTTAAATATCCATTTTTGGTTGCATTTCCAATATTACTAATGTTTTCAGTGAGTTGCGAATATTCCGTATTCGTTATCAATTCATTATTTGTTGTTTATGAAAATTTGGGCATTGCTTTAAAAACGATAGCGAAACTAAAATAATTTCGCTATCGTTTTTTTAGTTATGGACTGTTGAATAACTAACAACACTCTGATAATTAGTAATTTAAGATGTATAATATTAAATTTAACGCACGACTTTCTAACTCTATTTATTAAAATCCATGCCTCATTTAAAGATTTTTGAACTAATTATGAGATATCTTTGCGTTTTTCTTTGCGTTCTCTGCGAAAAATGAAGGATTCACACAAAGCTCGCTAAGTTTAGCGTCAAGAACGCTAAGTTTTTTGCATAAAAATGTAAAATGCTGTATGAGTTTTTCAGCAGACCCCTAATTATTATTTATTCAGCAACTTTTTTTTAACTTCAAAGTGGATAACAACTAAAAAAATCGTAACTTTGTATTAATAAAAATTTAAACAGAAATATTATGAAATTTGTTGATATAAAGAACGATATAGCATTTCGCAAGATTTTTGGAAATGAGAATAAAAAGGAAATTCTCATTTCCTTTCTTAATGCTGTTTTGAAATTAGAAAATCAAAACAAAATTAAATCCGTAACATTGTTAAATCCATTTCAATTTCCCAAAATCAAGGGTTTGAAAGTTACTGTAATTGATGTAAAAGCAACCGATGAAAACGGCAACATTTTCATTGTAGAGATGCAACTTACAGATAAAAAGGGATTAGATAAAAGAATACAATATTACAGTGCAAAAGGTTACGCCTCTCAAGTAGACAGCGGCGATGAATATTTAAAACTTAAACCGATGATTTTCATCGGAATACTTGATTTTAAATATTTTGAAAGTCCAAATTATATTTCCCGACATTTAATAATGGATAATGAAACCGGAGAACGGAAATTCAAAGATTTAGAATTTAACTTCATCGAATTAGAGAAATTTAATAAAGAATTAATCCAATTAGATAATTTAATTGACAAATGGATATATTTCATAAAAAACTCCGAAAATTTAGACTTAATACCTGAAAACATCAATGATACCGGACTTTTAACAGCATACAAAGATGCCGAAAAACACAATTGGACAAAAGAAGAATTAGAAGAATACGAATATGCACAGATGCGTGAACAAGACGAAAGAGGAGAAATTGAATTGGCGGAAGAGCGAGCAGTAGAGAAAAAAGCAATTGAAATAGCAAAAGAGATGATAAATGATAACGAAACTACTGAAAAAATTGTAAAATATACAAAGTTGAAAACTGAAACGGTAGAAAGATTGATTAACGAAATCAATACCGCCCTCTAACCGATTAAGTGGCTGATTAATAAGCTACTCCTCATTTTTAAACCGGTTAATTAGGAGCTGCATAAAAACTCAAAAACAGCAATTTTTATTCGCAAATCTATAATTGTGAGCGCGTGTAATAGTCATTTTTAACACATTATATAATTAAAGAATCCCTTGCACGGTTTTTGAGAATCAGTTTGAAAAAAGCATGCAAGGGATTTAAGAAATTCAAGGCATAAAGCATTGATTATAAGCGTAAAAATTGTATATTAGCAGACCATAGTTGTCAAGAATGATTACTTTAATGAAACTTAATGTCATGTCAAGCCTCTTCTGACGTTTCCATGTCCTAGCGGACGATGGAAAGTCT
>DYOJ01000251.1 GCA_020720705.1 Acetofilamentum sp. | reverse complement strand
GAAATATCTGTATAACATTAAATATTCCAATGTGTTATGTGTTTTCTTACAAAGTCGAATTAGTCAGCAAACTGCACTGAAACAAAATTTTTGTCAGCAAGCGCAACTTCGGTAAAGATACGTTTGGAATTTACACCATAGTTTATGAGTATAGATTTGAATACGTTTGCCCGTTTTCGAGCTAAATCGAAGCTGGTGCGTTCCGACCCGTTATTTGTTACGGATACGGTGATTTTCAGCAATATATCTCCGTCTTTCATCATTAAATTAACGATGCGGATAATTTCCGATTTTGAAGACGGCAATAATTTGCTTGAACCTTCGGAAAAGTTTACAAGTTGCAAAAGTTCGGCTTCGGAAAATTTAAGGTCTTTCCGATTCCCATAAGCAGTGCGGTCTGTTATTTGTTTTTTGTCTTCCATGTCGGAAAATCTGCGGTCGTAATGACTGACAACTCTGTTTAAATGTTGTTTCGTTCGGTTTAATTCGGCTTGTAAGTCCTTCATTTCCTGTTCGTTTTCTATTAAAAGTTGCTGTTGTTCCGAAATAGGAAAAATATCCGCGATGTGGTTTACCGTATTACGTTTAATTAAAAATCCAAGCCCTATCGTGTGATTTCCGCCGGACATGGCTTGGATACCTGCAAAAGAAAATCCGTAGTGATAGCTAAGCAGAATATTGTCCGAGATTATTCCGCCCGCAGAAAATCCGAAGCCCGCCGGTGTATTAAACAGCAGAGTAGCAGTTAATTTGCGTTTGTAAGCTCCGGTAATACGCATCTGTTGTTGAACTCGTTGGTAGGAATTTGGTCTGACTGCGATGTAATATCCGACTTCAAGTTCGTAATTATCAACGAATTTGTGGTTAAAATTCAAATTAAAATCAACGGTTTTTGTTTGGATATATTGTAAAGCCGTAGGTTGATATTTTCCGGCAGATTCTGCTAAAGAGCGCATCGAGAAACCGCCGTAAAACATTGTTTTATAGACAAATACGCCTCCGCCGCCTATGTCAATATAACTTGTTCGGAGGGCTGATATTGTGTTGAGTGTCGGGTCTGTTCCTTGCGATTTTATCTGAGAAAGTTCTAACTGATTTCGGTAAAATTCCGGACGTAAAGCAAAACCGAATTGAATTTCTTTACTGAGGTTAAATAGTTGAGCATAAGCAATATCAAAATTCAAATATGAGAAATTTCCTGTTCCTGATTCTGCTGCCGATACATAAAAAGCACCATTGTAAAATGCAGGAGCATTGATATTTAAGCCTGTAAAATGGGGCGCACCGCTTATGCCTGTCCATTGTTTGGACAAAGTAACAAAACTTTCAACATTTCCGCTCAAACCTGCATAGGCAGGATTAAGTGCCGGCTTGTTATACGCATAGGATTCAATCGGAAAATATTGTGCCTGAATAAGTGCATGAAATCCGAAAATGAAAACGAAAATGAAAATGAAAACGAAATAATGTAGAAATTTGTATTGCATAATGCCTTCGATAAAGTGAGTATTGAGTAGTTATACTGTTTACGGTTTATAGTTGAGAGTTTAAATAGACACAAGTAATAGATTTTCATTTAATTACAGAAAATAAAAATCTTAGCCTATCCCCGATGATAGAACAGTAATTTTTAATTTTTCATAAGATAATGATATTCAGCACAATTCAAACATTTTAATATATATTCAAAATATCGGAGTGTTACTAAGCTGATTATCAACGCAGAACATCAATAAAACCGGTGCCTCCCGTGCGACCGGTTGTGGTTATCAAATAGTAGTAAGTTCCTGATTCTAAATAATTTCCATTAGCATCTATACCGTTCCAATCATTTTTGTAATCGGTGTTTTCAAATACCAATTTTCCGCGATTGTTGAATATTTGTATTGAGCATTTATCTGTAAATTTATCGAACTCACTGATAACTAAAAAATCATTCACACCGTCATCGTTGGGTGTTAAAATATTATTGGTTACGATTATTTTGACTTCGGCTTGGGGTATTTCTATAGTTTGGACATAAACTGACGCTTCGTTAGTGCACCCTTCGACATTACGAACAGAAGCCGTATAAACACCTGATATATTGACTGTTATCGCCGTCTCTGAACTTCCGGTGTTCCAAGCGATTGTAGAAAAATTGCCCGTAGCCGTAATTGTTAAAGGTGTTCCGGTGTTAAGTTCCACAGTATCAGACGGATTTAAAGATAATTCCGGTTTGGCGGATATTGTTATGTTGCTGATTTTTTGCTGATAATCACCATTCTCACTGTAGGCAGTGAGGAGAACTTCATAAACTCCTGTTTGGGAGTAAACATGTTTCGGATTTTCAAAGTAAGTATAGTACCCGTCTCCGAAATCCCAACGGACAAACTTATAACGTTCTGATAAATTGATAAATGAAACGGTATCGGATTCACAAAAAATGCCGGAAGTATTGCTTGTTTCAAAATTTGCAATGAGTTGCGCCTTGCTTTGCGCATACACAGCTATCAAAAGGAATATGAAGAGGTTTACTGTTTTCATTAGCTGTCATAATCAACATTAGGCGATTATTTTTTGACATAAATTGTGCCGTATTTATCAAACTTTAGACTAATATCCCCTAAAATACCTTCGTGTTTTCCGATAATGAGTGCCCCACCTGTGTAAAGGCTGTCGTAGAACATTTCAAATATCCGATTTTGAAGTTCGTGATTAAAGTAAATTAGGACATTTCGACAAAAGATGATGTGAAATCTGTGCTCCCACGGATTTTCGAGCGACACCAAGTCGTGTTTTTTGTATTTTGGTTTTTCAACAAGGTAAGGCTTCACTTTTATAGTGCTTCGCTTACGGGAAATTTCCAAATAATCATCAATCGGAGGTAGGGAAAGCCCCACTGTGGCAGCGTTATAATTGTCAATGTATTCGTCAATTTCTCGGTAGCGATAAAGTCCTGAGCGTGCTGTTTCAATAACTTCGGTGTTCAAATCGGTCGCAAAAGAGTGCGATTTTTCAAACAGATTTTGTTGGTGCATCAATATCAACATTGAATAAACTTCTTGTCCGGTTGAGCTTCCGGCATGCCAAATATTGATGAAATCTTCATATTGGTAACGCGGAACTATCATATTACGAATGGATTGCCATATCTGCGGGTCGCGGAAGAGTTCGGTCGTGTTTACAGTTATTTCACGAACCAATCGTTCCAAAAATGATTTGTCTTTGCCCATTTTATGTATCAGTTCGGGCACACTTGCACGGTGGTCTCCCATTAGTTTTTCAATACGTCTCGAAAATGACTTCAACGAATAATCGCTAAAATCATAATCCGATTGTTTGCTTACGGCATCTATGAATAACTGTATGTCGGCTTGGCTTGGCTCCATAATAATCTGACAAAGATATAATTTTTTTTTAATCTCGCATACATATAATTTCGAATGTGAATATTTTTCGCAAAAAAATAAAAAAGTGCTAATATTGCATCGAAAAACTCAAATTAGGTTGCGCTAACATTTTCAAATTAAAGAATATCATATAAACTATTTATTCTCAAATATTTATGAGCAATAGTTCCGAAACTGTTTATCAAATAGCCCTCGCACTTATCCCGCAAATCGGCACCAAAACTGCTCGAAATTTGTTGGCTTATACGGGTAGTGCGGAAGCCGTTTTCAAAGTTAATAAAACTCACTTATTGAAAATTCCCGGAATCGGAACAATTACTGCCGACAAATTGGTAACTTCTAAGGATGAAGCACTTAGACGTGCAGAAACTGAGCTTAAATTTATCGAACAACACAATGTCCAAGCTATTTTTTACACCTCACCCGAATATCCGAACTTATTAAAACAAACCGATGACGCCCCGATTATTTTATACCGGAAAGGTACAATCCGATTTCAAAACCGGAAAACCTTAAGCATTGTGGGCACACGGAAAGCAAGCCCTTACGGAAAAAATATCTGCGAAGAGATAATTAAAAGTTTGTACGACAAAGGACATAATCCAATAATAATCAGCGGTTTAGCTTATGGTATAGATATTTGTGCACATCGTGCCGCACTCAAATATGGTTTGGATACTGTTGCTGTTTTCGGTCACGGATTAGAACGAATTTACCCTGCAACGCATCGCGAAACTGCAATGCAAATATTGAATTCCGGTGCGTTGATAACTGAATTTGAAAGTAATGCGCGTTTTGAGCGACAGAATTTTTTGCAACGAAACCGTATAATTGCCGGCATATCGGAGGCAACGCTTGTGGTTGAATCCGGCGAAAAAGGCGGCTCGCTCGTTACGGCAGAAATTGCAAATACATACAATCGTGAAGTGTTTGCAATTCCGGGACGAATCGGAGATACAAGTTCTGCCGGTTGTAACTATCTGATTAAAAAGCATAAGGCATACCTTGCAGAATCTGCCGATGATATTGAGTACATTTTAGGATGGGACAGCACTCAGTTGCAAAAACCTGTTCAACAACATTTATTTATTGAACTGTCCGACAATGAAAAACGAATTGTAAATGCAATTAAATCAATGGATAAACCGATAATTGACGGTATATGTAAAACCGCAGAATTGACCTCCGCACAAGTTTCTGCATTGTTACTCGAAATGGAATTTAAAGGTATTATTAGAAATTTACCGGGTAAAATTTTTGAACTTACAGCTAATTTTTCTGAATAAG
>DYOJ01000250.1 GCA_020720705.1 Acetofilamentum sp. | reverse complement strand
GAGTAAATAACTGAATGATGCCGGATACCCTGTTTTGGTTGCATCCGTTTGAATTAAAAAAATAAATACGAATATACAACTATTTTTTAATTCCGTACACACTATTTGCCGTAATATAATTTTATTAAAAACGGAAATTCTTGGTCTTCGGGATTAATTTCAACTGCTTCAATAAGTTTTTGTCGAGCTTCAGTAGATTTTTTCTGCGATGCAAGTATCATACTTTCAGTTAGTTTACGATTACCTTCATGATATTTTTCAAGCAATATCGGATTGTCAATATTGTAAAATTCAGAGTTAATTTTGCTTCTGTTTGAATTGAAAAAAATGAGATTTTCGCTTAAATTTTTTTCCTCAAAATTATCAAAGTTAAAAAACTCAGTATAACTCAGGTCGTCAGTATTGATTTTTGAAGTTACTGTGAGTTCGGAAATTTTCTCGGAACTAAAAAAAAGGTTTGCAGCAATATGATATGCGTCCAGATAGAAAAAATCATCTTTATCCTGTAAATTTATACGATTCTCCCATGCTTTGAAATCTATCTTTTTATCTGATTTTGAGGACAGTATAACCGCATGATATTGCCCCAGCCAAATACAGGTGTTCGGGAAAACCGAGTGCACGGTTTTTAGGATTCCGAGCAACTCTTCGGTTCGTAATTTATGCAAAGGGAGATATTGTGATAAAAAACCGGTATCAGTCAATTTTTTGCTGCAAAGTTCAAAATATTCTTTGGTGTACAAATTTCCGGAACCAAGAATCGGATGTGTCGGGTCGCAGGAAATAAGGTCATACTTGGTGGTTGTCAGTTCTAAAAAGTGGCGTCCGTCTCCGGAAATCAAATTAAATCTTTTATCATTTTGAACATCAAAATTAAAATCGGAATAATGAAACGCGTATTGCGTTAGTTCAGGCACAAGTTCAACACAGTCAATCTGTTGCACTTCGACATGAGATGCAATTGCCGAGGTGGTTACACCTACTCCAAACCCGATTACCAATGCTTTTTTACACTCCAAACCGGCAAAAAACGGTAAATGTCCGACCATTTTAACAGCTTTAACTGCATCGTAATTAGACCCGATTATTGCACTGTTGTTTACGAAGGAACTTTTGCCGAAAACACCTTTTTTAGCATCACGACTTAGAGAAATTGTGCCCTCAGAGGTCTCGGAATATGCAACGATTTCAGCACTTTTGTTTGACAATGACGGCGGTAGAAACCGAACGTCCGGCTTGACAAAAAGAAAAACAACAATAATTGAAGCTGTAATTATTAAGCCTTTATCTATAATTTTTTTTGAATTTTTAAACGATTCACGACTAATAAAAATGTAAACAGAAATACAAATTGTAGTCAATAAAGCAATACTTTTTCCGATTCCGAAAACAGGGATTAGTAAAAAAAATGTTAGAAACGGTGCAATAATTGCTCCTATTGTATTAAACATTAAAACTTTACCTATTGTTTGTCCGATTTCCGGATTATTTTTAACTACTATTTTTGAAATCAACGGAAACGATACCCCGGAAATTATCGCGGGCGGTAAAATAACAAGCACCGAGGCAAGTGTCGGGGCTATTATCAGCCTGAAATAAACCCCCGATAGTTCATCTTTGAACGGGAAAAGCAAAATTTCAGGTAAATTTGCTGAAATATAGAATCCGACCAATATTGTTAAAGCTATATAAATAAGTAATTTAGACAAAAATTTGAAGTCATCCGCTATTTTTTGTTGCCACTTCTTAAACATAAAACCGCCGACTGAAAGTCCGAGCACCGAAAAACTTGTGATAATTGCAAAGGTATAACTTGTGTTTGTAAAATATGTTTTAAAAATACGCAACCACAGCATTTGCAAACTCAATATCACAAAGCCGAAAATAGCCGTAGTCAGCAGTGCCTGTTTAGTTAAAACATCTGATTTAGAGACTGATTTTGAAGTATTTACATTATTCACGTTGGTTTTCGCTCCATTCTGTGACGGTAAGATTCTGAACGCAAAAATCTCCAAAGCAACTCCTAAAACAATATTCAATATCGCAACAAAAAACATGGTATTTGCTTGTCCGATAGTGCCAAGCAGAATAAAACCTGTAAACAGCCCACCGGAAACACTGCCCAAAGTTTCAAGCGCGTATAAACGACTGAATTTCGAAGGAAGGAATAAAGTGTTGTTTATAAGTATTTTACTTACAATAGGTATAAAACTGCCCATCATAAACGATGGGATGATTAACAAAACTGTAGCAGAAGAAAACAATAGCAGATTTGAAGTTTCGTAAGTAATTGAACTCGTTGATAAATAGGAATTTAACTTAGAAATAAGAAGAAAATTAATGAGATTAAAAATCGCTACTCCGGAGAACAGGTATGCTAATAATCGGACAGGCTTTTTAGCTTTATCTGCCGTTTTTCCTCTCAAATAAGCACCAAAACCAAAACCTGCCATAAATGTTGTCAAAACAATCGCGGAGGCTTTACCCGTACTGCCAAGTATATATGACAAATAACGATTCCAACTGACCTCGTACACCAAAAACGAAAATCCTGCAAAAAATGTTATTATATATAAGAAGCGTTCGAAGTGTTTGGACATCGGAGTTTAAAAATCAAGGTTGAATTTCTGTTTCAAAAGTTCTACATTGTTATTTTTTTCGGCAAGATATTGATATTTATCTTTGTCGGTGTATAGTTTATTTTCCGCTTTTGTTTCTGTTTCTTCTGCTACAATAAATTGAATTTCAATTGTTTCGTGTTTTAGTTCTGTGCGTAATACCGGAATAATTTTTGGAATAAGTTTGTCCATATATTCTTTAAATTGTTCTGTCGGTACGTTAAGGCTGACAAGAGTTTCGGAAAGTATGCCTAAATGTCTGTCTTTCATATTATTGTACAATCTCGGAAGTGAGTTTTTTACACTTTCCAAATATTTAAGCCAAGCTGCATTGACTAAAGCTTGATTTAATTGAACAGATTTAGAAATAGTTGTAACATCCTTATTTTCTGTTTGTTGAGTTGTAGATTCTATTTCGGACGGACGATTAAGCGACACACCTGAAGTGCGCACAAGTTTACGTGCGGGGTTAGTATCGTTTTGTTGTGTAGATGTTTGATTTTGAGTAGTTTGAACCGTATTTTTTTGGTATTCTGTTTGTGTTTCATGAGTTACAGGGATTGTTTGAGGTGTAGAAATGGCATTATTCATTATATTACAAGCATTTATAAGTGCCAACTCTACTTGTAAACGCTTATTTTTGGCTTCACGATAGTTTAAGTCTGTTTTATTTGTCAATTCCAAAACTTTGAGTAAAAATAAAAGACTTGCCTTAGCGGATTGTTCGAGATATCGTGCTTTAATGTTGTCGCCGACTTCCAACAATTCGACTGTTTTAGGGTCTCGGCATATCAATAAGTCGCGGATATGACCACTTAAGCCGGATATAAAATGATGTCCGTCAAAACCTTTGTCCAAAATTTTATCAAATGTCATCAGGCTTTCGGCAATGTTGTTTTCCATGAAATAATCCACCAATCTGAAATAATAATCATAATCCAGAACATTCAGATTATCAATAGCATCCTGATATTTTATATTATTTCCGGAGAAACTCACAATCTGGTCGAAGAACGAAAGAGCATCACGCATTGCACCGTCAGCCTTCTGTGCAATAATATTCAGCGCGTCTCGTTCTGCAGTAATGCCCTCACTTTTAGCAACATAAGCAAGATGATTAACTGTATCTTCAACTTTAATCCGATTAAAATCGAAAATTTGACAACGAGATAAGATTGTAGGTAAAATTTTATGTTTTTCAGTGGTTGCCAGCACGAACAGCGCATGTTTCGGCGGTTCTTCAAGTGTTTTAAGAAAAGCATTAAACGCTGAGGTCGAAAGCATGTGAACCTCGTCAATAATATAAACGCTGTAAGTTCCGATTTGAGGAGGGATACGCACCTGCTCAATCAAAGTTCGGATATCCTCCACGGAATTATTGGAGGCTGCGTCCAATTCATGTATGTTATATGACCTGCTGTTATTGAACGCTTTACACGATTCACACTCGTTACAGGCTTCAAAATCATCGCTCGGATGAAAACAATTGATTGTTTTGGCAAAAATACGGGCACAAGTTGTTTTACCAACTCCGCGCGGTCCGGTAAACAAATAAGCATGCCCAAGGTGCTTTGTTTTAATTGAATTTTTAAGTGTCTGTGTAATAGACGCTTGCCCAACAACGCTGCGAAAGGTGTCGGGGCGGTATTTTCTGGCGGATACTATGAAATTTTCCATGTTTGTTGAGTCTTTTTACATTTCGTGGTGCTATACTAAGAACGTGTCAATTTGGAAATTTGAAAATGTAATAATTTACTGATTATTAAATGTTAAAAATAGTGCAAAAGAGAATGCCCACAAAAAAAAAGCAGTTGTTATAGTGTTATATGTTATCTGCTTTAATTTCAATCGATTTAGTATCATACTCTTCAAATAAATCCGGTAATTTACACTCCTTTTTAATATCCGAAAAACTTTTAATCGGCGTTGATATATTTATTTTTTGTTGCAAAACAATTTGCTGTTTATCAATTTCTTCGGGTTTTGTTGGGACATAATAATAGCTTTTTAAACCGTCCCAGTCGTTATTTCGTATTGTTACAACGTTGTCAAGATAAAAACTTACCC
>DYOJ01000249.1 GCA_020720705.1 Acetofilamentum sp. | reverse complement strand
AAAAAAACATTCGATTATAAAAAAAGTATAATTTACATAAAATCAACATCTTATACATTTCTTAAAAACTTTGAGTACCATGCAACAAGTCATTTCTTCTGAAACAATTCCCATAAAAATGTGGCTGTCCGATATGGAGGAGTCAGCCTTACAACAGGCAAAAAATCTGGCAAATTTGCCTTTTGCGTTCAAACATGTGGCGATTATGCCCGACAGTCATTCCGGTTACGGCATGCCTATCGGCGGAGTTCTTGCCACGAAGGGCGTTGTGATTCCGAACGCAGTGGGGGTGGACATCGGTTGCGGAATGTGTGCCGCAAAAACATCATTGACAGATATTTCCGATAAAAATCTGAAAGCAGTCATGTCGCTCATTCGGGAGTATGTGCCCGTGGGATTTGAGCATCACGACAAAGCGCAAAGCCAATCCGCAATGCCGGACGAATCGCTAGTGTTGCCTAAAGGTGTGGTCGAACGAAATTTGGTTGCAGCCCGCAAGCAAGTCGGAACGCTGGGCGGCGGCAACCATTTTATTGAAATCCAACGCGGTAACGACGGAAATATTTACATCATGATTCATTCCGGAAGTCGAAATTTGGGTCTGAAAGTTGCCGAACATTACAACAGTATTGCAAAGTTTAAAAATAAACTGTGGTACACAGGTATTCCCCCAAAGCATGACCTCGCGTTTTTACCCATTGAAACTCAGGAGGCTAAGGATTACATGACAGAAATGAACTATTGTGTGGAATTTGCGTTTGCAAATCGAAAACTGATGATGGTAAACATTCAAAAAGCATTTTCGCAAATCATCGGCGAATCGTTTTCGGAGCTTGAGTTTATCAACATTCCGCACAATTATGCCCGTTGGGAAAACCATTTCGGCGAAAATGTAATCGTGCATCGTAAGGGGGCAACAAGTGCAAAAGAGGGCGAAACCGGCATCATACCCGGCTCACAAGGCACTAAGAGCTATATAGTTACGGGCAAGGGCAACCCGCAAAGTTTTATGAGTTGCTCACACGGAGCGGGTCGCGCGCTCGGACGTAAACAAGCCCAACGTGAGTTAAATTTAGAGGCTGAAATTGACGCTTTGAACAAGAAGGGAATTATTCATTCTGTCAGAACACAAAAAGATTTGGACGAAGCCCCGGGTGCGTATAAAAATATTGATATTGTGATGGAAAATCAGCGCGATTTGGTGGACATTCGTACCGAACTTACGCCACTTGCCGTCGTAAAGGGTTAAATCTTTTTTCGTATCTGTTTACGACTTATTTTTCTATCATTGGTGGTAAGTTGAGATAACAAGCTGATACAATTGATTCACAAGCAAATACATTCTGCTCGACAACCTATTTCAATATAAGGTTAAAGGCTATTTTATTTCTATTTCTAAACGATTATATTGTCGGTCATTTCCAATAACTTCACCTTTTAAATATGAAATATCCACAACCGCACCATAACTAATAAATGTATCAAAGAATTTATTATAATCTTTACCCCAATAAACCATGGCACATGCCATTGGTGCACCTTTACCGACATCTTTACCGTTTTCAAGAAATTTTAAGCGTGTATCATATAAAAATGAAATAGCTTTTGCCTGTCCGAAAATACTTTTTTTCCAATGTGCCGTATTTGTTGCAACAGGAACTAATGCCAAAATTTCTGATTTATATTTGGTATGTGTTACGGCACATTTTACAAGCCAATCTTTTATCGTTGTTCCGCGTTCTCTGTCAGCACCGTACGGCGGATTTATATAAATTGTTTTAAAATTCCATTCCTCCGATAGACCGTCAGTTGCAGGCAGCATAAATTCTGTTTCGGCATTAACGATTGAGTATTCATTAGAACACGGGTCTAAATCTATTTTTCCGCCAAAGAATTTTTTTACTGCCTTTACATATTTTAAAGGTGTTCCCCAACTCTGACTTTGTGAATTTACGGTTCTTCCTGCACTCATAATAGTATTGATTTCCAATTTTTTGAGCGAAGTTCGTTCAACTCAATTTTAAGTTCACTAATTGTTTTTCCTTCCGGACTGATAATATTGAACCAATTTTCAACTTCCGGTAATTTATCCTTGAAATATTTTAACAGAATTGCGTTTGCTTCAAAATCCATTTTGACTTTTGTGAAAACATTTCTCTTTTTATCTGCGGTGTAGCTATTCTTGAAGGCTTCTTGAACTTTTTTATATTCAACAGCCGGATTTAAAAGCAATTCATCAATAAATTGAGCTAAACCGGTATCGGTCAAAAACAATAACCAATCATAAGATTGTGCCAAAACTTTAAGCTCCTTGTTTTGATTTTCAGCCGTAAACCAATTTCCGTGATTGCTAACGACACCTACCGTCAGAATAAACTTTTTTAATAATTCAGTATCATCAGAGTATATAATTTCTTCCATTAATTCGACATAAGGCTTGATATACGGTTTATTATTTGACCGATAAATAATTCCATATTTTTCCCCGGTATCTGTTCTTATTTTTTGTAATGAAGATGCTGTTCGTGCAACATAAGCACCTTGCTTTGCTTTTTCAATGGTTTGAGGTCCTTTTCCTGCTCCTTCTTCAATTCCGACTCTTTTGCACTCAAACATTGCATAAGGTTTGTGCAATTGCTCAAAAACGGATATTTCATATTGGTTTACTGTTTTACGCTTAAATGCGGTCAGCAAAAATGAATTTTCCGTTTCGCCAATTGTGCAAGCATTTCGTAGTACATTATGTTTATCAAGTAAATTATTGTTTTTCTTTGTAATTTTATTGATGTCAATCTGTTTTTCTAACTCCTTTAAAATCTTGGCTGCAGTAATTGAATTGTCTCCAATCGGAATCGTTAAAGTATATTCATTGATAATCGGATGAAGTGAATACTCGACATTATGCGAAATTTCTTCATTCCCATATTCAACAAGTCCCCGTTCAATTGAAGTTGAATTATTAAACCCCCAAGTTTTGAGCAAATAATAATTTATGATCTCAACCAAAGTGCCTAATGCTCTTCCTGCGGCTTTTTTCTTGTCTTGCGTATAATGAAATACTTGATAGCCTAATGCGTTTTGTAATTTATCAACAGAGTCAAATGCCATTTTTTCAATATTACTAATTTAATTTTTAGCAAAGGTATTATTTTTTTTGGTAGTCAATTTTCAAAGCTATCTGTTACTTTAATATTTTTAAAAAGTGTTCGGTTGTTTCCTGAAATTCAGTTGAAATTCACGAGATTTTACTTTATGAAATATTATATTAAAACGAATAAAAAAAATTACATATTTGATTTCTAAAATTTAGATTTTCAATTTATTATATACAAACAACGGCTGACTCCTTTACTGTTGAACTATGTTAAATATTTTATAATCAATAAATTAAATCATTTTCAAATTTCCAAATTATCACATTTTCAGTATAGTATGTTGTCTGTAATATAATGTCTTAAATATAATATAAAAACGAGGCGTGGCAATACATTGAAAACACATTAGGTTACAGAAGGTTATTGTTATAAGATTATTACCGATTATTTATACCGCCATTGTCTAAACACTACAAAAACAATTGAGAAGCAAAAGTTTGAGCTTCAATCAATTTTTCGTGATTTAATTTGTGCGTAACATTGTCTGCTTGTGCCCATTGAACCAAAGCCATCGTGTCGGTATTTGCCGTAAGCTCACGTCCGGACATGGGACATCCGCCGACGCCGTTGAAAACTGTGTCAAAATTACGACACCCGGCATTGTATGCCTCCGTAAGTTTTGAACTGATTTCTTGTGGTTTTGTGTGTAAATGTAAACCGAAACTTATGTCCGAAAATGCCGGAATCATGATGTTAAGCACCTCTCGAATTTTTTGACTGTCTGCCTCGGCAGTGGTATCGGCAAGAGGGATGTATCGCATGCCGCGCTGACGCAAATTTTCGATATGAAGCATTAAATCTTCCGGCAAAAAAGGCTCGCCGTAAGGATTCCCGAATGCCATGCTTAGGGTTACGACTAAGGTTTTATGATTTTGAGCACACAGATTCTGAATTTTATCTATTTCGCGATATGAATTTTCAAAATCTGATTTTAGATTTTTTTTTAAAAAAGTTTCGGAAATTGCAAACGGATAATTGATGTATTTTACTGATTGGTAACGAATTGCAAGTTCTGCATATCGGCTGTTTCCGACCAAAACAGACAAATCGGTATTCGTGTTCGGAATGATTGCATCTAACACATTGCCGGTGTCAGCCATTTGAGGCACAGCGCGTTCGGATACAAAACTTCCGACATCTATGACATCAAAACCAACCTCACATAACAAGTTGATATACTTTATTTTATCTTCTGTTTTCAATATTTTGTGAAAACTTTGCATACCGTCTCGCGGCGATTCTGTTATATGTATCATAATATTGCCTAAGAGTGATTGTTATAATGAAAATGTGTTAATTTGAAAATTTGAAAATGTAATAATTTCTTGATTATCCGGCATTTAACAAAGTTGAAAAGTAAACAAATAAGCCGTTTTGAGTACAATAGTTCGTTATTATTTTTTTTGTAAGATATTGATTTATTGCAAATTAAAATATAAAACATTTCAGATTAAAAAACAATTTGTAACTAATTGGAAACAGGTAATTTGAGTCTAACATCTTACGTCTAAATTCTAAAATCTAACGAAGTATTGGAGTATAAACAGCTAAATA
>DYOJ01000248.1 GCA_020720705.1 Acetofilamentum sp. | reverse complement strand
TCAACAAATCAACATTTCAACAAATCAACACATCAAAGCGCAGTTTCGATGATATGAATAAATTTGTCGAGTTGGAACGGTTTTTTCAGCCAACCTGTTGCGCCGGCTTTACGAGCATCGGCTTTTTTTTGGGGGTCGGTTTCGGAACTTAGCATGAGTACGGGTGTTTTTCTGTATATCGGTATTTTCCGAATTTCGGCAACCAATTCAGCGCCGTTCATGGCAGGCATTCGATAATCCACTACAATCAGGTCGGATTTTCCGTCCGGTTCCTGCAAATTTTTAAGGGCGATAAACGGATTGTTGTGTGTAATAACTTTGTAGCCTGACATTTGCAACGATGATTTCATCACGATAGTATTGGTCTCAAAATCGTCCACCAACATTATGGTTTTGATTTTGTTTTTTTCTAAATCAGGCTTATAGTTCAGGTCTTCCGAGAAAAATATTTCGGCTTCGGGATATTTGAGTATCGCACGGAAAAGTTCGTGATTATCAGAGGTTTTCAATAAATACCCCCTTGCACCTGCTCCGATGAGTTCGTTTACATAAGTTTCATTCTCGTATAGCGACAAGCCGATAATAACGAGGTTCGGAAATCGTTTCAGAGCGGCACGTGTGGCTTGAATACCGTTCATAACAGGCATTTCAATGTCCATAAAAACGACATCGGGAGTTTGTTTTCTTAGTAATTCCAAAAACTCTTCGCCATTCGAAGCTTCGCCGATTATTTCAGCTTCGCCTGCCGTGTATAGTGTTTCCGTGAGAGATTTACGAAACACACTTTGGTCATCTACAATGATTACTTTCTTCATATTTTGTGTATTTTTTATGTCTTTAAAATAGGACTTATTCAACGTTTTCGTTTAACAATAGTTCGTTAAATATTTTTGTAAAATATTGATTTATTGGGAATTAGGTTGTAAATTTATTGATACACGGGTTTTAGATGTAATTGATTAATATTGAGCTATTTGAGTCTAATATCTAACGTCTAAATTCTAAAATCTAACGAAGTATTGTTTAACAATTCAGAAATAATTTCGTCTGCATCTGCAGTTACAATATTTGTACCCGAAATCGCGGATGTGTGCGGTTTTTGAAGGTCTTTTGACAAAATATAGATATTAAAACGATGTTTTTCCTGAAATTCAGCGAGACGCTCAATGAGTTTGTCGTTTCGTTTCAATACTTCGGACTCTATAATCACGGTATGTATGTCATATTTTCCGAAAAAATAGGTTGCTTCCGTCATGTTGGAAACCTTCAAAACCGTATAACCGGCTTTGCGTATTGTGTGCCTGAAATTCAGATTTGTATCGTTCGGATAATCAATAACTAAGGCGTTTAACCCGCGCATGAGCAAAGGCACATTGTTGTTTATTTCGGGCGAATACGTAAACGGTGCAGTGTAATTATCACTGACCAAATTTTTTATCACCTCGAAATTGTCTGATGTTTTGAGCATATAGCCAACCGCTCCGACGTCAATAAGTTTGTGAATAAATTTTTCTTTTTCGTAGGAAGACATCCCGATTACCTTAATATCCGGAAACACAGCCAAAACACTTTCAGTCGCTTCAAAACCGTTTATAAACGGCATTTCGATGTCCATAAAAATAATGTCAGGTTTATTGTGGCGTAAAATTCGTAACAATTCGGCTCCGTTCTCAGCTTCGCCTATAATTTCTACGTTTGTTATCTCGTTTAAGGTTTCCCTGAGTGCTGCTCTGAAAGGGACTGAATCATCAACAATAATTATTTTTTTCATCTTTAAGCCTAAAAAAATTATTCTGCAAAAGTAGCGTCAATTTTTCAATTTCTTATGCGGAAATTTACGCTAAATATCTGCGTAAAATTACGTATTTTTCTCGTTCGACAACAACAACGGAATTACATCATTCAACGTTTCGGACAAATTTTGCAAGGCAAGTTTAATCTGCCAAGTATTTGTATTTCTGGGTAATACGTGATTTGAAACCGAACGAATCTGAATCGCCGGTATCCCGGAACGGCTACAGGTATAGAACACAGCCGCCCCTTCCATACTTTCGGTATCGGCATTAAATTTTTTGATACGTTGAGATATTTGTTTTTCTTCACCCGAAGCATCGGAAACCGTTATTCCGCTTACGTTCGGGAGGCAAACCAGCGAAGCGTAGTGCGTATCCGCAAAAATTTTGCCTCCGACAAACGGAGCAGAATCAAGGTTTAAGAAATGAAGGTCAAAAATTGTCCGAAAAGTATCACCGTCCGTAACTCCCAAATCTCCAAATGTATCCGATGTTATATTCAGACATTCGCCGATAGAAATCGTTTCGGAAAAGGCTCCGCAAATACCTATATTGAGGACTAAATCGTAGTGCATTGTACGAAATAATTGCATCAGATTAAAAGTCGTAAAAATCGGTCCGATACCGGTAAGTGCTGTATCAAATTTGTGTTTTTCAGAAAGCTCAGCTACACAGTTTAGTTCTGATTTTGTTGCAGCACAAACCAAGATATTTTTCATCTGTTTAAAATTTTTATTTGGTTGATATTATGATGTTTAGCGTGGACGCTAAACACAAGCTAATTGCGAAAAGCGTCCACGCTTTTCGAGTTAAGATAATTTCAAATCATTCCCTTGTGTGTCAAAAACTTTGTCATGGATGTTTCATAATAAACAATTTGAGATTTGAGATTTGAGTGTTCAGTATCGCAAATTATGCAAAGATAGCATTTTTTGAGTTTCTGATATCGCTCAAGATTCCTAAATTATTTGAAAGAGAAGTAATTTTGTAAAGTGCGAAATTATTTCTAAAATTGCATAAGTTTGTTTACGATACTGATTATTCTGAAAATGTGTTAATTTGAAAATTTGTTAATTTGAAAATTTGAAAATGTAATAATTTGCAGATTATAAGACATTTAACAATGTCGAAAGTATCCATATAACATTCATCCTTTCAATGCGTTATGAGTTTTCTGCAAATACGAAATACTCAATACTCAATACCCAATACCCAATACCCAATACCCAATACTCAATACTCAATACTCAATACTAACTGCTTATAATTGAATAAACTATGTTATTATCACTCGACATCGGAACGCAGTCAATTCGTATGATATTGTTTAACAGGCAAGGTGCTGTATTGCATGCCGTTAAAACAGATATTGTTGCATATACCGCTCCTACTCCCGGACGCGCCGAGCAGAATCCGGATTATTTTTGGGAAAAAGTAAAGGAAACTTCGCTCCGATTTTTTTCCGAAATCGGGGATACAAAAAAAAACATCAAAGCCCTAAGCCTCACAAGTCAACGAGGCACAGTCGTAAACCTTGATAAAAACGGAAACCCTCTGCGCCCTGCCATCGTTTGGTTAGACCAGCGATTAGCCGATGTCGGTAAATTTCCGCAATTGCATTGGCAAATGGCACTGCGCACCGTAGGACAGCGCGAGGCAGTCATTCACGCCATAAAAAATGCCGAGTGTAATTGGATTATGCAAAACGAACCGCAGATTTGGGCTGAAACAGATAAATATTTATTTCTTTCGGGATATATTATTTTTAAACTCACCGGACTTTACAAAGATTCTGTCGGAAATACAGTCGGCTATGTACCTTTTAATTACAAAAAACACGAATGGGCATCCCGTTCGCATTTGAATTTTAAAATGTTTCCGATTGAACGCTCGAAACTGCCCGATTTGGTATCGCCCGGCGAGATATTAGGCACAATATCAGCAGAAATATCAGCACAAACAGGCATTCCGGAGGGCTTGCCGCTTATTGCCGCTGCCTCCGACAAAGCCTGCGAGGTGCTCGGCGCCGGGGTGTCGGCTCCCGGCACGGCTTGCTTGAGCTACGGAACAACAGCTACGGTGCAAACTTCGCACGAAAAATATTATGAACTCATCACATTTTTTCCTTCATATCCGAGTGCCGTTCCGGGATATTTTAATACCGAAATCATGATTTATCGTGGCTTTTGGATGATAAATTGGTTCAAAAACGAGTTCGGACATCGTGAGTTGGAACTTGCACGCGAAACCGGTTTACCTGCCGAATATTTTTTTGACGAAATGATAAGCAATATTCCGCCCGGTGCAATGGGCTTGACACTTCAACCGTATTGGTCGCCCGGCGTAAAACGTCCGGGAACCGAAGCCAAAGGCGCAATCATCGGGTTCGGCGATGTGCATACCCGCGCACATGTGTACAGAGCAATTTTGGAAGGCTTGGCTTATGCACTCAAAGAAGGTTTAGACCGAACAGTTGCGCGAACAGGACGTACGGTAACAAAAATTATTGTATCGGGCGGAGGCTCGCAAAGTGCAAATGCAATGCAACTTACGGCTGATATTTTTAATTTACCCGCCGAGAAACCACATACCTACGAAACGTCTGCGCTTGGCGCTGCTATCAATGCGGCTGTCGGTTTGGGAATTTACCCCGATTATCAAACCGCTGTTCGTAATATGTGCAGAACAAGCGAAACCTACATGCCAAACCCACAAAATGTTGCAGTGTATAAAGCTTTATACAACGATGTGTATTTAAAAATGTATCAAAAACTACGTCCGCTCTACAATAATATTCGCAAAATAATCGGCTATCCCGAAAAAATATAGAAAATTTGCGGAATCAATACTTCATTAGATTTTAGAATGCAAAGGTTAGTTATAAGACGTAAGCAGTGTCTGTAAGAAAACGTATAAATACTTGATTTTATGTTAATTA
>DYOJ01000247.1 GCA_020720705.1 Acetofilamentum sp. | reverse complement strand
TTCATTTGCAAATATAGTAACTTATTTGTAATAAGATATATTCGGTTTAATATAAAGACAGTTACGGTATTTCAAATTTTAAAAAAAACTTTTCACAAAGTTGTTATCGAAATTTATAGTCTCAACTAATTCTTTAACAAAATACAAAGGCTAAGAAATTACTCCTAACCTTTGTATCCGACAGCATTGTTGAACAAGTCTTTATTTCTTTTTAATTTTTATGTATTGTCCGGTTTGCAGGCGTGTGAGGTCTGCATTTGTGAACCCGTTTATACGTTTGATGTCTTGGTCTGATACGCCGGGGTAGCGCTGTGATATTGTCCAAAGGTTGTCGCCTTGTTGTATTTTATGCCAAACGAACGTATTGTCTTTGGGTGTAGAGCCGGTTTTGCTGCCGGATACTTTTGGTGTATTTACGGCAAGTTTCTCGGATGCTGCTTGTTTTTGTTCAAAAGTCAGGGCATCTAGTTTGGCGTAGTGGTCGTATTTTTTTATGGGCACCCAAATTTCGAGTTCCTGCCCGACACTTAATTTGTTGCTGACAACGTTGTTCCAATACTTTACATCTGAAATTTTGACACCGAACCAGCTCGAAATGTAACCATACGTGTCGCCTTGTTTGACGGTGTATGCCAATTTTTGTTTGCCTGCGGTTGAAGGCGGTGTGTATTTTGATTCTGTTGTTCCGTAGGAATAACTGTCGGTTTTTGATTGTTTGTATTGCGGAGGCGAAACTGCGATTGCTCGTTTATCCAAAAATACGCTGTCTTTGTAGTTGTAAATTTCTTGTTGTAAGGCAATAAAATCGCCTGTTCGTTTCACCGGTAAGCGTAAGGGATAGGGTTTTACGTGTCCGGGAATGATGTCTTTTCTGTATTGCGGATTCAGTTCGGCGAGTTCTTCGAGAGGGATGTTCAGCATTTCGGAAACTTGCATTAAATGCAATTTTTGCGTAATCATAATCGTATCCGTAAAAAGATTCATGTCGGGTTTTACAGGTACAATTCCGTGTTCGTCATGGTATTCCATTGTATAAAGTGCGCCGATATAAGCGGGTACATATCCTCTTGTTTCTTTGGGCAGATACTGATAAATTTCCCAGAAATCGGTTTTACCGTTGGCACGGCGTATCGCTTTGTTTACGTTTCCGGGACCACAATTGTATGCAGCAATAACAAGTGTCCAATCGCCATAAACTTCGTACATATCTTTCAGAAATTGAGCAGCGGCATGTGTTGCTTTGAGCGGGTCGCGGCGTTCGTCCACATAAGAATTTACTTCCAAACCGTACATTTTTCCGGTTGAATACATAAACTGCCATAGTCCTACCGCTCCGGCGCGCGATGTAGCCCTCGGATTGAGTGCCGATTCTATGATTGACAAATATTTCAGTTCCGTAGGAATATCATACGAATCTAAAATTTCTTCAAATATCGGGAAATAATAATCGCTTAAACCGATAAGGTATGGCGTACGTCTGTTTCTTTTGTAGAGTTCAATCCATGATTTTACGTCTTCATTGTAACTCATCGGAAAAATCATGGGCAGAGTTTTCAGTCGCTCCGTGTATAGCAAGTCGGTTGCGGAATCGCTCAAAACAACAGGTGCGGTTGAGCGAAATGTAGGCTCGTATTTCTTGTTTACGCCATTAACTTCGGCACGTTTAAAATACCAGACATGTACCAGACTGTCCAAAAACTCGTTTTGTTGGTCCATTGCCGTATATACCGGCGTACTTTGTTCGGTTCCCGTCTGGGAAAAAGCCATTGACAAACTGATGAAGAACATCAAAACGAATACTGCTGCAAATCGTCTCATTTTTTTTTATTTAAGATATAAACCTACGGTTAAACCGTATAAATTTTTATGATTTACCGAATAAAGTTCCGGTCTGTAGTAGAATGATAAATCGTCGCTAATGTCAAAATCGGAGAAATGGGCATCCACCGAGGCATCCATGATGTTAAACAGATAAAATGCAATGGTGCCTATCGCCCATAAATCTCGACTTCTTCGGAATTGGTCTTTGTAATATATTACATTATCCAAAGAACGTGTGTCTGAAAATTCGTTAATTGTTGCTTTAACTGTATCAGTATCAGCAATGTATGCGTTTAAGAAACGCTTGTATTGTTTATTGTTATAGGACATTTGAAACAAACTCGTTCCGATTGCTCCGTAAACTATCGGGACTTTCCAATATTTTTCATTATAAACTTGCCCCGCGCCGGGCAAAGCCGCAGAAAGCCACGATGCCGTCTTGGGGTTTTTCTTTTTTGAGATATGATTATCTTGGATATGTTCCGCAGTATCAGTTTCCATGTATATCAGGGTATCCGACTGAGCCGATAAAAAATTTATCAGACACAAATATATAACAAAAATAAGACCTAATTCACGCACCTTAGTCTTTTTTTAATCCTGCAAGCAAATTTTTAATTTGTTCAAACTCCTCGTCTGATTTGAACGCAATATTTATACTGCCCCTTCCGGCATGATTTCGTTTAATTTCAACCTTAGCCGGTAAAAGTTCCGCTAATTTTGATTTTAAAGTTTCATAACTTTCGGGCAATTCGTATCGCAAGGGTGCGGGCTGTTCAATAGTTTTTGCCGGATAATTTATTTCGCGAATTATGCGCTCGGTGTCCCTTACTGATAAATCCTCGCCGATAATACGATAGAAAATTTCCTTTAACATTTCGTCCGACTCCAATGCAACGAGTGCTCGTGCATGTCCCATTCCGATTTTTTTGTCGCGTATGCCTGCTTGGATTTCATCCGGAAGTTTCAATAAGCGAATGTAATTGATTACCGTCGAGCGTTTTTTACCAACTCGCTCACTGACAGTATCCGGGGTTAAATTACATTCATCCATCAAGCGTTGGTAGGATAACGATATTTCAATGGCATTAAGGTCTTCGCGCTGAATGTTTTCAACCAATGCCATTTCGAGCATAGATTGGTCATCGGCATCGCGTACGTAAGCGATTATTGAACTTAAGCCTGCCAATTTTGAGGCTCTGAATCTACGCTCGCCGGAGATAATCTGAAATTTATTTTCAGCTATCTTTTTAACCGTAATAGGCTGAATTATACCAAGTTGCTTGATAGATTCCGCGAGTTCCCGCAGGGCTTCGTCTGAAAAATGAGTTCGAGGTTGAAACGGATTTACTTCTATATTTTCGAGCGGAATTTCAGACATTGCACCGGTTGAAACAGCCTCTTCAACCGGTTTTGTTTGATATTTTGAGTTGTCAATCAGCGCGCCTAATCCTCTGCCGAGTGCGGGTTTCTTTTGCATGGTCATACTCTGTTCTGTGTTATTGATTTTCTTTGTTTTGCGGTTTATTTCTTTCCAACAGTTCTCGTGCAAAATTGAGATAATTCAACGAGCCTTTTGATTTTGCATCGTAAAGGATGACGGGTGTGCCGTAGCTTGGGGCTTCGCTGAGTTTTGTATTGCGTTGAATGATAGTATCAAACACCATTGTTTCAAAATGTTGTCTCACTTCGGCGACCACGTGGTTTGCTAATCGCAGACGGGGGTCGTACATTGTGAGCAAAAAACCTTCGATTTGCAATTCGGTATTCAAATTTTGTTGCACCATTTGTATGGTATTGAGCAGTTTGCCAAGTCCTTCGAGTGCAAAATATTCACATTGCACCGGAATTATGACGGAATCTGCCGCTGTGAGGGCATTTAGGGTCAGCATCCCTAACGAAGGTGAGCAATCAATCAACACATAGTCGTAGTTATCGCGCACTTTGTCGAGAATTCGTTTGAGAACCGTCTCGCGTTTATCAAGGTCAAGCATCTCAATTTCGGCACCGACCAAATCAATGTGCGAAGGTATCAGGTGTAAACCTTCGATGTCTGTTTTGATGATAGTTTCTTGGGGTTCAAGTTCGCCGATAAGGTTTTCGTAGATGCTTTTTTCGATATTTTTTGGGTCAAATCCGTTTCCGGACGTCGCATTTGCCTGCGGGTCCACATCCACGAGCAATACTTTTTTTTCGAGCACGGCTAAACTTGCCGCTAAGTTTATTGCTGTTGTTGTTTTACCCACGCCGCCTTTTTGGTTCGCAAGTGCAATTACTTTTGACATATTTTTTTTGTTTATGTTATGCAGGTGCAAAAATACTATTTTTAATAAATAAAGTATTATTTTTTTGGTTTGTTTAACAATACTACGTTAGATTTTAGAATTTAGGCATAAGATATTAGACTCAAACTATTCTATTCCAATTAGTTACAATAATTTATATTAATGGAACAAATTTTTAAAAATCTAATTTACAATAAATCAATATCTTACGTTTAACATCACGGACAATTGTAACGTTATAAAAAAAATTATCAACGATGATTATATTAGATTTAAGATGTCAGATTACAGACAATAGACTCTAAAACATTGTAAATCTGCATTTTAGAAGTATATTATGTAATATTTATTATTCGGTTTGATATAAATTATTAGAAAATATTAGATACCGAAAAAAAAAATCAGAAACAAGTGCCTGCCGCTCACCAAGTGAATAGGTTAGTATTTTGTGCTGATTCTTAAATTTATAAAAAATAAGTCGAGAAAAAACTATAAACCTGAGTTCGAAATAAGAATATATTATAATTAGTTTATTTTAAGTATTTAAGAATCAATTTGGTTATTTGTTTAATCGTTTATTCGTTTAAGGTTCAACTAAATAGTCCGGTTTTTAGACATTTTTTAAACAATTAAA
>DYOJ01000246.1 GCA_020720705.1 Acetofilamentum sp. | reverse complement strand
TCATCTTTTTTATCATTGTCAGGTTTCACACGGTCTTTATCTTTGCCTTTCTCGTTGTTATCCGGTTTAACCTTATCATCCCGTTTGCCTTTGTCGTCCGGCTTAATTTTGTCATCAGGCTTTTTGCCCTCATCATTTTTTTCGGTCTTTTCAGTTTTTCCTCCGCCCGAACGGGTTTTTTGAGCAACCAAAGTCTGAGTAAAAATCACGCTCAGAACGATTACAAAAATTGTTACTAAACTCTTCATTGCAAATATTTTAACTGTTTATACTATTTAACAAACTATCCGCTTTGCCGTCTAATTTTGTAGCTTCGTCGTTTATCTTCTCAGATTCAGACTCGAGCGTTTCGATAGCAGCCTTTTTTTCATCGGAGACAGTTTCTACTGTTGTCGAATCTGTTGACGATTTTTCGGCATCAGCTCCGCACGACCATAAAACGGAAGCAACGCAAACAACAACACAAACGGTTGCTACATGAACTATTTTCTTCATAAAATAAAAAATTAAAATTAGAACAAAGATAACGCATTTATTAACATTACATCAAAAAAAAATCCGGAATCACCAAAAAAAGTTTTAATCTCAATATTTAATAGATAAATTAGGACAAAAATTTCAATTTCAGTGCAATATGGGCAAAAAAGAATCTCTATTTTTAGAGAAAATCAGATTAGAAATTCAAGGAGAAAAAACCGGAACCCCTCATGAATTGGCAGAAAAAATCGGCTTATCAAGACGAATGACCTATTATTACATCAATCGTCTGAAAAAAAACGGTGAGAATATTGCTTACAGCAGAAAAAAGCAAACCTTTCTTTATGTAAAATCTACTGAAGAAGTCGTACACTAACATTTTTGTTACGTTCGTAAATTCAATCAGGCATTTCATAAACTAGCTCAATTTTTGAAATGTTATATAGTATTTTTGTGCATTATTAAAATTTGAGATTTATGAGACAATTATTGTTAAGTGTACTTTTTATCGCCCTTGCCGGGCAGGTATATGCAGACCAATTAGCGTGGCTGAGCAAAAATGATGCAAACAAAGGCGCTGAAACCATTCGCAGTTATGAAGTAGTCTATTTATTTTGCGGTTGTTGCGACGAAGATGTCGTTACTTATGCCCGGGTAAGTGATGTTACGGTCAGTTATACAGGCACCGAACAGTACTATGAAATTATACTCGCCTATGTGGACCAATTCGGTGAATATCAGAGTGAAGCTGTTGATTTGGCTTATGTTTGGGTAGATATTTTGGGTGTAAAAATGACTGTCGGCTTGCTTCTGCTTTTAGACCATGACCCATGCAGCGAGGGCGATTTTATTTTACCCGTTCCGGTGGGTGCAGAGGGCGAATCTTGGGACGGTTTATATGTGTACAACACTTCGGACATGTCGAATATGTCATATTCGCTAACTGTTACAACCAATAATGGTCTGACTTCCGCAACTTTGGAGGTAAACGGAAAAGATGTGTATTACAAAATGAATTGCCTAACGGAAGATTTAGGTGAAACACTCAATATCAAATATTTAGACGTTACAAACGGTTCATATTGGGACAAGCAAAATTTGGAGGATTTATTCAAGTCGCAAGGTTCATTCCCGACACTATTTAAACTTTATACCAACGGAGACGGTGAAATACTCACAGGCTGGTACAACCTTTCGGTTTCGGAAGAAGACACCAATAAAGACGGTTCAATTTTGTTTGAAAAAATCTACTGATTTTTTATAATCATCGTTATTTCATATTCGCCCTGACAAAATAGTCCTTACACCCGTGCAAGGACTATTTTTATTTTTCGTAATTAACAGTATATTAACAATTGATGTAAGACACTGATTAACTGATATTTACACAAATAAATATCACTCGCCGATATATTGTAACATGTTGATATTTTGAAATTTAAGTCTTAAATCTAAATTCAAAATTTTAAATTCTCATGAAAGTTTGATTGTCGTACAACATATTTTCATGTGCAAATAATCAAATTTGTTTATCGTATTTTTGTCGTTTCAATTTCAAAGATAATCCTCACTAATATCACAGAATATGGCTGATAAAATTTCAAAAATTATTTGGACACAAATAGACGAAGCTCCCGCATTAGCAACATACTCGCTCCTACCCATTGTCAATGCGTTTACAAAAGCCGCCGGCGTTGTGGTGGAAACAAAAGATATTTCACTTGCAAGCAGAATAATTGCAAATTTCCCTGAAAATCTGACCATAGAACAGAGAGTTCCGGACTATTTATCCGAACTTGGACAGCTCACACAACAGCCCGAAGCAAATATCATTAAGTTGCCGAATATCAGCGCCTCCGTCCCGCAACTCAAAGCCGCAATTGCCGAATTGCAATCAAAAGGATACAATCTGCCAAACTATCCGGACGAGGTAAAGACGGACGAAGACAAAGCCTTGCGAGAACGCTTTGCTAAAGTGCTCGGAAGTGCCGTAAACCCTGTTTTGCGTGAAGGAAATTCAGACCGCCGTTCTGCAAAATCCGTAAAAACCCATGCTCAAAAACACCCGCATCGAATGATGAAACCTTTTCCTACGGATTCAAAATCGCACGTGGCTCACATGGAAACCGGCGATTTTTTCGGAAATGAAAAATCCGTTACCTTACCTTCGGACACAAAAATTTCTATCGAATTAGAAAATTCAAAGGGAGATATGATTGTGCTGAAAGAAAATATTGCTTGTATTGCAGGCGAAACATTAGACGCCGGATTTTTGAGTAAAATAGCCTTACGCTCATTTTATGCGCAACACATTGAAGATGCAAAAGAAAAAAATCTACTACTTTCATTGCATCTTAAAGCTACGATGATGAAAGTTTCCGACCCGATTATGTTCGGACATGCTGTATCTGTATTTTTTGATGAGCTATTTGAGAAACATGCAGATACATTCGCACAATTGAACATAAATTTGAATAACGGTTTCTCGGAAGTTTTGTCAAAAATTGCAACTTTGCCGGAGGCACTGCGTGCGGAAATTGAACATGACATACAAGCAGTTTACGAAAAACGTCCGAAATTGGCGATGGTAGATTCCGAAAAAGGCATCACAAATTTGCATGTGCCGAACGATGTCATCATAGATGCCTCCATGCCGGTTGTTATCCGAGACGGCGGCAAAATGTGGGGACCGGACGGTAAACTCCACGACACAAAAGCTATGATTCCGGACAGATGCTATGCAACAATGTATCAAGCAGTTATAGACGATTGTAAAATACATGGAGCGTTTAATCCGGCAACGATGGGTTCGGTATCGAACGTAGGACTTATGGCTCAAAAAGCCGAAGAATACGGCTCGCATCCTACCACCTTTGAAATTCATGAAAACGGAACAGTATTGGTTTTGGATGAATCGGGTCATGTTTTAGTCTCTCACAAAGTCGCAAAAGGAGATATTTGGAGAATGGCTCGTACCAAAGATATTGCAGTACGCGATTGGGTTAAACTTGCCGTGAACCGTGCTCGAGCAACCCAAACTCCCGCAATTTTTTGGTTAGATGAATGTCGCGGGCACGATGCCGAAATTATCGGAAAAGTAAAAAAATATTTGCACGAACACGACACGACCGGACTTACAATCGAAATCCTGTCGCCCGTTAATGCAATGAATTATACGCTCGAACGCACCAGAAAAGGCGAAGATACTATCTCGGTAACAGGCAATGTATTAAGAGATTATCTGACTGACCTGTTTCCGATACTCGAACTCGGAACAAGTGCAAAAATGTTGTCAATCGTACCTTTGCTCAATGGCGGAGGACTTTTTGAAACCGGCGCAGGCGGCTCTGCCCCCAAGCACGTGCAACAATTTTTGGAAGAAGGGCATCTGCGCTGGGATTCGCTTGGCGAGTTTTTGGCACTCACCGTTTCGCTCGAACATTTGGGCATAAATTTCAAAAATGACGGCGCATTAATTTTAGCCAAAACATTAGACGCCGCAATCGGAAAATATCTCGAAAACGGAAAATCCCCTTCTCGAAAAGCCGGCGAACTCGACAATCGCGGTACTCATTTTTATTTGGCAAAATATTGGGCTGAAGAACTTGCAGAGCAATCAGAAGCAAAAGATATTCAGGCAAAATTTGCGCTCGTCTCCAAAGCATTGAATGAAAACGAACAAACAATTGTTAGCGAAATCGCATCGGCAGAAGGGAAACCCACAGACATCGGCGGATATTATAAACCGATTTTTGAACTTGCCGAAAAAGCCATGCGCCCAAGTGCAACCCTCAATCGCATTATCGAATCAGTTTTATAACAATTTAATTATAAACGTTTTCAGAACATCTCTACAGATTGCCAAGGCTAATAACTTTGGCAACTTTTTTTTGCTAAAAATCGTCGAAATCGTCTATCATGATGCAACTTGTTTTTCCGGTGAAATAGGCAATCAAGTCGTTAAATTCATCTTGAAAAGCAAGCACCGAAGGGTGGATACCGGCTTTTGCATACCAATAACGCGCATTCGGCAAATCGCCTTCCAACCTGTGCAAGTACGCGTGAATTTTCGCATTATCGGCATCCGTCTCATTTTGAACAAGTTCGTGTGCCCTATCCCACTCATTTACACCTGCATACCACAACGCAGAGAGTTCAGGCGAAATACCCGAAGGCATCTGTTTCGCCTCAAGACTTAAGATAAACTCGGAAACAGTCATGATTTTAAAATATGGCGCAAGATAATAAATCCGTCTCATTTTTCAAAAAGTAAACGAT
>DYOJ01000245.1 GCA_020720705.1 Acetofilamentum sp. | reverse complement strand
GTAACCGAAGCGTTGGTAATCACAACATCATCGAAAGTAGAGCAAACACCGTTTGAAATTGTCCAAGTTAATGTAGATGCACCGAGGGGAAGGTCGTTTACATTTGTAGAGAATGCACTTTCATTGTCGAAAGAAACTCCAACAACAGCGGAAGACCACGTTCCTGTATTTGCACCGGGGTCGTTAGCATTGATTGCAGATACCGGTCCGCATTCAAAATCATCAGCTCCTGCGTTGGCAGTTAAGGTAATCGGATTATTGTTGATTGCGACTTCATCGGAAGTTGAACATGTTCCGTAAACAGCTGTCCATGTAAGAGTTGATATTCCTACGAGTAAATCACTTAATCCGCAAGTGTTCAAAGTAGCATCGCTGAATGTAACTGCTTGAGAAGCTGTCCATGTTCCGGTTGCGGGGCTTACTGTGTTTCCGTCCAAAGTATATGTTCCGTCGCAGGAAACGTCATCGGAACCTGCATTTGCAATAATTGGCGAAGAATCAAATTCGTCGGCACCCATATCCGGAGTTGATTCACTGCGAGTATCGCCGTCGAAATCGGTGGTAATTCCGCTGATTGGTGTTCCTAAATCGGATAACTGACAGTTGGCTTGCGAAATGAGGTGTAAATCGGTAGCGGAAACGAAATAAGGAGCAATCGATTTACTGTTCGCATCTTTTCCGGTTGCGGTTTGCCATGCAGCTAAATCTAAAACAGCAGCTCCTGCAAAATATCCTAAATTTGTTCCGGCAGAAATGTAATCATTGTAATCGAGGTTGGAAAAAGTAGCACTTGTTGTGTTACAGATGATTGCATATCGAGTTCCAACTGTTGAACTTATTGAAAAGATATTATTTCGAATATCTAAACTTCCGGCAGTGCTGACAGTCGAATTAATAATTAAGCAAGCAGGAGTTCCTTCACTTTGATTTGCCGATAAACTGATGGTGTTATAGTATAAATTATAACCTCCGCCGCTGAGAATATTGATACCGTAACCATTATCAGTTGTGGTAGAAGTGTAACCATATCCTGTAACATCGCTTATTCTGTTATTAGAAACTGTTGTATTCGCTGTGGTTAATGATGAAGCCAATGCAATACCGATAGCACTGTATCCGCCAGAATTTGTGTTTTTGATATTAGAAATCGTATTTTTGCTGATATTAACACCACTTATTGCACTTCCGATATAAATACCGTAGGAAACAGAAGCTCCGGCAACAGAAATGTCGCTGATGGTATTATTTGTTACATTGATGTTTGAATTTGCTGCACCGTTTGTAATATAAATTGCTGATGATGAATAGCTTCCTGTATTATTTGCGTATATCGAATTCAATGTATTAGAATTGATTGTACTGTTTACGGTTCCTGTTGCAAACCAAATTCCTTTGGGACTTTCGGCATTGGCATTTGCGAAATATCCGATTGTATTGTTTGAAACAGTTGCACCATCGACACCTTGAACATAGATACCAACTAAACGAATGGAATTTCCGCCCGAAGCATTCAACGTATTTCCCGAAATAACCAACCCATTACCATTGCTCGGAGCCAAAGCTGAATTACAATAGATACCAATATAAGCAGTTTGAACGCTGTTATTCAGAATTGATATATTATTAAAATATCCGGCAGCTCCCGTATAACTTGTAACGACAAGAGCAGATGAAGTATTTGCACCATTAACAATATTACAATTTTCGAGAGTAATATTTGAAATGGGATTTGTTCCGAGCGACCCGAACAAAATAACTTTTGGTGCAGTTGTACTCAAATTTTTGATTGTCAAATCTCTGGTTGTTCCCTCAACTGTATTTGAACCGTCAATAATA
Source organism: Acetofilamentum sp. (assembly GCA_020720705.1). Taxonomy (GTDB): domain Bacteria; phylum Bacteroidota; class Bacteroidia; order Bacteroidales; family JAADGE01; genus DYOJ01. The sequence continues at coordinate 2,928 of DYOJ01000245.1, read as the reverse complement.
ATATAGCTTGCACCATTAATTTTTATTACAGCATCACTTGCAACCGTGCCTGTGATAGCTGACACAATTCCGTTAGCCGGTTTTATGGTTACTGTATTGACAACACTGGAACCCGTATTTGAATTAATAATCAAAGGGAAGGTTTCGGATGTCGAATAATCGGCATCTATTAATTGGAAAACCAGAGCTCCGTTGAGTTCGTTGTTGTTCAAGGCATTAACAGCGGCAGTCAAAGTTGCAAAATCTCCACCGACACCAACTGTTTTTATTCCTGAAATATAACCCAAAATAGTATATGAGCTTGGCGTTGCCGGTCCTGCTGTTGCTACCGGAGGATTAGCCGTAACTGTTGCTCCGCTCGGATATGAACCTACGTTTGGTGTGCTTGCATTGTCTTGTGCAACAACAAAATATGAAACAACATCTGCTGCCACAACACCGGCTCCAAAATCGTAAGTATAGACACTGCCTGCTATTGAACTTGGTGCTACCGGTCCCGTATATGAAGCTGCGGCATTAATTTTCCAATATAAAACCGGTTGATTTGCACCGCTTCCCACACCGCTGAAATCGGTAATGGTAACAGCCAAACTTCTTGCACTTGTTGATGAAGTGTTGCTTAGGGCTGTGTAAGATATTGAAGGAGCTGTTAAATCGGAAGGTGTAAATGCACCTTCATCGGCACCGATATCGGGTGTGCTTGCATTTCTTGTCTCTTCATCGAAGTCTGTTGTAACAGCAAAAGGAGCAGAAACTACGACACCGCCGCTTTCGCATTGTGTTGCAATAGTGGTTTGCAGATGCAAATCGCTTGCACTTACAAAGGGAGGATTTTCGGAAATCGAAACCCCGTCTCTGCCCGAAACTCGAGTTTTGTAATCAGCAATAGTTTGGTCTGAATTTGTTCCGTCGAAAAAGATTAATGCATTCGCAGCCGGGACACCTGCATAAAAACAGTTGTTGTTTGATGTTGCAGCATAGTATGTTGCGTTATAAGTTCCCGACCAACGATAAGCAACTGTATTTCCGCTTGTTGCACCCGGAGTGGAAACATTGACAACAATATTATTTCTGAAATCACCTGTTGTTGTTGATGATTTATAGATACCGGTTGAACCAAATGTAGCACCGGTACTTGAAGTATTCAAATAAATTGAATTGTAGAATACATTTGCCGTAGTACCTCCCGAAATATACAATCCGTTTACGGCATTTGCTCCGGTGGCGTCAGGTGCTTTTAAATCGGAGATAAAATTATTATAAATATTATTCGTTGTACCGCTCGAAATATACATTCCGTAAGTCGTTCCGCCGGTTCCGCTCGAACTCAAATTATAGATTTTGTTTTTATATAAATTTGTCGGTGCACCCAAAGCTTGGTATATACCATAAATAGTACCGTTTCCGGTTGTAACATTCAAATTATTAACATTATTTGAATAAATATTTTTTACAGCTGAGGATGTTGTGTTTGAATATATTCCGTAAATTGTTCGCGCTCCGCTGCTTGTTCCGCCTATACTTAAACCATTTATTTGATTATTGTAAATTCCTTCATTTAATGGCGAACCATAATTATAATAACCGTAAATTGTAGCGGCACCTGTTCCTGATGTTGTAGGAACTGTATTGTCGGTTATAATATTGTCGTGAACCGATATTGTTCCGGTACCTGCACGAATGCAATACATTGTTCCTGAGGCTCCGGTTTTGGTATTTCCGGAAATGGTATTGCCATATATTGAAGCCGTTGTAACAGTTGATGTTGTATATATTAAACCAAAAGTACCTGTTCCTGCTGATGAATTGTCGGTCAGTGAATTATTATAAATATTCAGATTTGCGACTCCGCCATTTTGATAAATTAAATAAACTATACCTGTTGTAGAAGTTGTATAAGTGAAATCGTGAATAGTGTTGCCATAGATATTCAAGGTTCCGGTACCTGTGATTGCACTTTCGATTGCATTCAACTGGCTTGTAGTGGCACTCGAAGATAACTGAATGTTATTATTATAAATATCACCCGAAGCATTTGTGGTACCTGCAAGATACATACCTCTTAAAGTGCCTGTTGTTCCGGAATTTATTATTGCATTATTTGCAATCTTGAAATTATTATTATATCTAATATAAATCGAATAACTTGTTGAAGAACCACCAAAATTAGTCAAGGAATTGCCGGTGGTAACACCTATCTCATTATTTTGGTCGAAATATGCTTCTGTCGAACTTCCGTTAAATGAAATATTTGTAAAGGAATTTGTAACAGTATTTCCATTCACTTTATTATACGAATTTGTACCTAAAACATCGGAAATTGTCAATGCTGTTGTGTTTGCATCGGTATGATTTCCTGAGTAAACACCAACAGTAGCAGTATTTGTTTTATTTAAAGTAACGGAACAGTTCTTAATTTCATTATACTGTGCACCATCGGTTGCAGAAGTTTTTACAAGAGCAAAGCCCCATTCCATTTGCATTGTGGCAGTGGTATTTGATGCATTCTCAGTGAGATCAATGCCATCGAAGGTAATATAATCACCGCCTCTGATAACAATGATTCCGTCCACAGTAGTGCTGACACCCGGTGTGGCAGCTGTGATTACAGGATTTGCACCGGCTCCTGATTTTTGAAATACTATCGGATTGGCAGAGGTTCCTGTTGCAGTAATCAACCCTGCTGTCGGCGAAGCAAAGGTTTCGGTATAATCTGCCGCAACATTGAAAACAACACCGCCCGCACCGACACCTTGTGTGTTTAAATCGGTGATTGCTGCGGCAATCGTAGCATAATCACCGGGAATTGTTTTAGTTCCCGTCAACTGCCCAAAAGCAGTTCCTGTTAAGAGAAGGATTGCAGCCAAAACATACAATCTTCTGAGAAAGTCGATTTTTTTCATACAGATTAAATTTAATTAAAAATGA
>DYOJ01000244.1 GCA_020720705.1 Acetofilamentum sp. | reverse complement strand
TGTAAGATATTGATTTGCTGCAAACTATACTGTTTACGGTTTAAAGTTGAGAGTTTAAATTGACACAAGTCATAGATTATCTGTTAGTTATGGTAAATCGAAATCTCAAACTATCCCCGATGATAGTATATATTGCAAAATTTCTAAGATTAGAAAATAGATTGGAACTGATTGGAATTAAGTAGTTTGAGTCAAATGCCTAACGTCTAAATTCTTACTTCTACTTTACGAAGTTATGCCGGCAAAAGAAAAGCGTGGACGCTTATTGCATTTTCTATTTGCGTTTAGCGTCCACGCTAAACTATTCTAAGCACAAACTTTGCCGAAATCTTTAACTTCGTAAAGTCGAATTACAGAGTATTACTATACACTTATGCAATTTTTTCCTTTTGCGATTATGTCGGAACTCTTCGTTTAGACAAAATATGAACAAATAAATTACAGATGAACAAAAACTGATATTTTTGCCGTAAAAAAAATGCCGAAATATTTTGTTCTTTCAATACTGATACTGCTTCAACACCTTGCGATTTCCCAACAAACAACCATCAACGGCGAAATTCTGCAACAGGATTCTTCCCTCACTGTCGTACGAGTGTGGGGCACGCACGACGAGCGCGGCTACGCATACGGATACCTGATGGGCAATAAAATTTGTGCCATGTACGACGGCTACATCCGCGAATCGTTTGGCGAAGGTCTCAAAGCGGCAAAACAAAAAATCTCAAGCGGAATCTTAAATATTGATGACAAATATATTACAGAAGCAAAAGCAATTGTACTCGGCATGGCTGATGCCGGCACGGATGTATCCGATTTTGATTATTTGGATATTTTGTTGGCTAACAGCTTTTTAGATGTTTCGGGACTTATGAAAAACGGTTGCTCAACGCTTATGAGTTGGGGCAATGCAACGGACAACGACGAACTACACCGCGCGTCCGTAGCTACACGATTTATGGATTGGAATATTGAGCCGGAACTCGAACACAACAACTTGATTCTGATTCATATACCATCCGAACCTGACGAACAACCTTGGTTACTTATCGGCTATGCGGGGCAGATTGGCGTTTTGTCGGGTACGAACAAAGCAGGCTTGGCTGTGTTTCAGCATGTAATGTTCGACAATTATAAATATCCGAAGAAAACACCTGATTATGAACCGATTTGGTTCAGTCTGCGCCGAAGTTTGGAGCAAAAAGACCCCGACTCAAACGGGCAACAGGACGTGAATGATGTGCGTTTTGTTTTGGCACAAAACAGAAAAGGATTTGCTGACGGTTTTATTGTCTCCGCCATTTCAACATACAGCGAACAAGACGATTTGGCTGCGATGGTTGCCGAATTTGCACCGTGTAAGCCGTTCAACACGTTTCGCACAAATGCTTTTGACGACCAAATTTCCGGCGATAATTTGTATGCCGCAAACTCACCGATAGCGAGACGAAATGCCAAACAATATTGTTCCCGATATTTCAAGGTGTATAAGAATATTGCAGAAAATCAAACATTTACATCCTCAGACCATTTAAAACTTATGGCACAAAAATCCAAATCTGACGGCACCATGCAAGCGATGCAAATTATTCCGAGCATGGGTATTTTACGATTTTCGTCCTACAAAAACTCGCAACCTGCCTATCGAAACACGTATCAAACTTTCGATTTATTAATACTTTTTGAAATCAATACGAAATAAACCAATCTGACTACTCGGGTCTCGCATTTTTTTTTACTGATATGCTTTGGTTAGCATCCAATTCTCCTTTACGAAGTTAAAGATTCAAGCAAAGTTTAAGTGTAAAAAAATTTAGCGTGGACACTAAACGCAAATAGAAAATGAGAAAAGCGTGGACGCTTTTCTCATTTTCTATTTCCTATGAAAGTAAGGAGACCTTAAAACTTCATTTTTACTCTTTTGAGGGTAAAATAAGGTTTTTGTTTTTGTCATACAAACCTATCAAAACAGAGTTTCCGTGTCTGTTTGCTTTAATGCCTCCGTATTTTGCTTGCGAAAATAAATCTGCATTGCCTTCCTGAAAAAAATACGAATCGGCGCCAAAATCTATGCGAAAATCATTTGAAACATATTTTAATGCAATTTGATTTACAAGCACAGAATCCGCATGTTCGGATACTCGATGGATGATTACACAACTCGAATCATCTACCGTAAGTATCAAATATCCGCGTTTAGGGAAATTTTCCGTAGCATTATTTTGCACTGCGTAGCGTAATTCCATATAATCGCCTTGCATAAGCGAACGCGGATCAACGGGTTCGAGTTCGAGCAATACGAATTGTCCGGTTTTTATAACGTGTTCTTTATTAAAAATCAGTGCGTTGGCAACTATCAATACCAACAGCAAATTTGCAAATATGAGAATTTGTTTGAGCTTCATTTTTGAATGATTTAAGGGTTTAATTTTTCCGACATGCGATTTAACAAATAATAAGCACCAACAAAAAATGCCCCTGTTCCTATTAAGAAAAATGATTTTACAAGCAATGTATAATCAATATTGTAATAGAACATCATAACCGAAAACAAGAGTGAAAGCACCGAAATTGCTATTCCCGTTTTGTGCCCTACGTAAAAACTTGCAAGTAAAATCAAAATACTTCCGGCAACTTCAGGAAAGTATATTGTTGGAGCTAATGCGATAATTATGAGCGCATAAACTGTTATTTTGAATGTAATATCAGAAACATCAAAACGTTCAAATAATTTAAAGGTTATGAAAATTATCCCCGCAATCATCGAAATAGTTATTGTCATTTGAAAAACAATATCTGTTGCAGAAAAGCTATCATAATCTTGAAGAACACGATAAACAAAATAAAAAATCATTCCGAGAATCAAGCTGATTTTTAATGGGTTGTAAAACGTATTTACAATTTCGGATTTGCTTATCAGACGAGCTTCATTGTATGTAATGTAAATATAAATTACAGAAAAAATAAGCATCAAAATCGGCAGAAATGCTTGATATTCAAATATAACATAATACGTAGCGAATATTGTCATTAATCCGGCAAAAAGCAGAAAAACAAAACTACTTGAAAAATAAACAGTTATGGCTGACAATATTATCAAAGATATTGATATCCAATATATTGAAGAATTTGTATCTGATGTACTATCCAAACCGTAAACAGTTAGAAAGACTCCCGAAAGAAACAATCCGAGCGAAGCTGTTTCAAGTATTGTTATTTTAAAATATGAGCTTGCCCACAATGATGTTCCGAAAAATATTAACCCTAAAATAAGTGCAACAACTTCATTGTTAAACACTTCGAAAGCAAACAACAAGGCTGTAAACATAATGGAGGTTAGAAAACCGCCGATTGCTGATAGAGTTCTAACAAGACGGTCTGATTTTGATTTTTCATTATCAAACAATGCGGATTCGATTTTTTCTGTTTCGGCAACAAAAGAATCGCCTTGCACATTAGCAATGCCGTCGAGATACGTTTGAAGTTCTACTTTATTCATAGCCAATTGATTTTAAATGTACTGATAATTTTACTAAACCCGTAAATGCGAGACCTACGAACAGAGAATTTGCAGTAAGCATTATTACGGCATCATCTATGCTTTTTCCGATAAGTGCCGATAATATAAACACGGTAAATGTGCCGATTACAGCAATATAAAAGATGCGTTTTTTTTGTGTTGCATAATAAACACCTCCTCCGAATGTTATGAGTAATAATATGATTGTCAATATGTATGAAGATTCATATTCGGCAAAAATGCCCACAATAACAGCAGTTGTAAGTATCATTAAACTTAAAAATATTAAGGTTTTTTCAAACCATAATTTTAGCGATTCAATAATCTTATTTACAGACAAATACATTAAAACAACTAATGAGACAAACGTAAAACCAAAGGTTAAATTAAACACGGAATAAGTTTGCGGTATCCAATTGGTTTGTTGGGATGCCGTTACGATAGTTGTATTTATTAACAAAATATAAATCAAATAAAGTGGTTGAAAATCAGCAATGACAACCCATATCGTAATACAAATCGTCCATATCAAAAATAAATCATACGCATTTGCGCCCGTTTGATACACCTGTCCGAAAACCGCAAAAATTGTTCCCGTGAGTAAAGATGCAAGGGTCAGTAAAATTTGTCTTAAAAACTTATCTGGATTGTTTAGAAAAATAATAGCTATCGGAATAATTATTAGTGCCTCAACAATTGATAGTTTAACAAATTTATGCAACTCGTCCCAATTAAATGCGAAGAAGAAAATGACTCCTGCCGCAAAAAATAACACACCTAATCCGAAAACCAATGTACGGATAAATTTTGTCCACGCCGATTTCGGAGGATAAATCTCAGCGTCATAAAAAGTATCGTCAATGAAGTCGGCTTCCCAAGTACTGTATCGGCTTATTGTTAAAATTTCTTCTCTTGTAATCTCTGCCATAAAATTTGAATTTAGGGATATTGTGCAAAATTAGGCTATTTTTCTAAAGAAAGTAAAGTTTACACGACAAAGTTGTTGTTAAGTTTTTAACAATGAGGATGTACTGAAAAATAATAAATTTTGCCCAATAAATGGCAACTGCAAAAAAAATATCCAAATTTGATAGTCAGATATAATCTGTATTTCGGGTAAATGCTTTTGTCAAAATATAGTCTTACAATAGTCATTTATTGGGTATTGGAATTTTTTGAAGACTTTTTAATCGAAAAAATCAAACGTCAAAAGCCCTCAATTATTTTCATTTTTTCTGTTGTCTGATCACTGAAATCCGGCTACTGCTT
>DYOJ01000243.1 GCA_020720705.1 Acetofilamentum sp. | reverse complement strand
ATGAGACATTTATTAGTATCAGTTTTCGTATTAAGTTTTTTTCTGTTACAATGTCAAAACGAACCAAAAAATAGTGATAAAATTATGAATTTCAATAAATTAACAAAAGAGGAAGAGTCTGTAATTATACACAAAGGGACAGAGAGACCCTACACCGGAAAATACTATAAATTTGATGCAACAGGAACTTACAACTGCAAACAATGTGATGCACCTTTGTATAATTCCGGCGACAAATTTGATGCACATTGCGGTTGGCCCTCATTTGATGACGAAATTCCCGGAGCCGTTCGCCGAGTAACCGATTCTGACGGCAGAAGAACAGAAATTTTATGTGCCAAGTGCGGCGGTCATCTCGGTCATGTATTTGTAGGAGAAGGATATACAGATAAAAATACAAGACATTGTGTAAACTCAATCTCCCTAACATTCACACCAATAAATATGCCTGCTCAGACAGATACAGCAATTTTTGCTTCCGGTTGCTTCTGGGGAACCGAATATTGGTTTAAAAAAGAAAAAGGTGTTTTGAGTACAACAGTCGGATACATCGGAGGACACAAAGCCAAACCCACCTACGATGACGTATGCTACAAAAAAACTGGACATGCAGAAGCCGTGTTGGTTGTGTTTGACCCAAAAATTACAGATTATCAAACACTTGCAAAACTTTATTTTGAAACCCACGACCCAACTCAATTGAATCGCCAAGGTCCGGATATTGGAGACCAATATCGTTCTGAAATTTTTTACAAGTCTGATTCTCAGAAAATAATCGCGGAAAATCTTATTGTTGAGTTGCGAAATAAAGGTCTCATTGTGGTAACAAAACTAACTCAGGCAAGTGAATTTTGGCGAGCCGAAGAATACCATCAGGATTATTATGAAAAAATGGGCAAAAAACCTTACTGTCATTTCTATACAAAACGTTTTTAGCGTTGATTTTCAATCTCATCAAGTCTTTTGGAAATATCGTTTAATTGATTTTTAAGCGCCTGTATTTCAGTAGATTGTGTTTTGTTTATTTGCCACAATATCGGAACAAATTTCACATAATCAATCGCTTTTACCCCTTCGGAGTTTTCATATACTAAGTTAGGGAATTGCTGCTCAACTTCTTGCGCTAAGAATCCAAAATCGGTATGTTTTGTATCATCCGCTCTAAAATTGTAATGATATGAATTAACACCTAAAATCTGAGATTCAGTAAGTTCAACAGGCAAAATATTGGTTTTTAAACGTTCGTCAGAATACACAAGCCAGGCATTTGCAATTGCTTGCGACCCGTCTCCGGCTTTACCGACCTCCAACATGTATGAGGGCGAATTTTGTCCGACGCCGATACCTGTTTTCCCGTTTTTTAAAACCACAAACGCATTGGAACGCAGGGATTCAGAATCGCCGTTGCCCAAAACAAAAAGGGCATCGGTCGCAAACCATGAATCGTAATTTGTCCCGATTTGATGATTAAAACGTCCAAACACAGCTTGTGTGTATGACGAAGCCTTATTTTCGCTTCCGAAAACCACAGAATATTTGCCATAAGCCTCGTTTGAATATCCTCCGACAAAAGCTCCGGATGCACCTGCTCCGATATAATTATTTTCACCCGAAACGACTGTTTGAGCTGCTTTGCTTGTATTACCGGAACCAAAACCGGCGGAATTATCACCTTCGGTATAGACTTTATAACCACCTGATATACTGTTCGTTCCGCCTGAGTTAGCAGTAGAACCCGTACGGGATTCGTTTCCGAAACAGAGTGAATTTTCACCCTTTGCTTCATTCAAATATCCAAAAACACTTGAAGCGGTCGCAGTTGTCGTATTTTGTCTCCCGACAGCAAATGAATAAATTCCGGAAACAGTGTTTGAAAGACCTGATGCACCTGCATAAGAATTTGAAATTGTATTATCACTACCAAAACTAACTGAATAAGAACCACTTATGGCATTATTCTTACCGGAAGCAAATGAATATGAACCGTTTACTTTGGTGTCCTGACCGAACGCCGCCGAATAAATACCGAGGTTTGTATCGTCCCAAGCAGTAGGATTTTCGGAGACTCTGCCTGCACGGAATGCAGCTTTTGCGGGATAAAATGCCATGCGAGTTCCGGCTCCGTGAACAGGAGCTGCCCCTCCGAAGGGAGCTTCAAAAACAAAAGCATCCTCAGACTGCCCGACAATGTGCAATTTAAATTTTGGTGAATTTGTGCCGATTCCAAAATCTACATTCAAGTTTGCCAACCAAATTTTTGAGGCATCTCCTGTCCACCATGTTTGCTTGGTGAGTGAATCTACATAATACTTAACTGCGTATTGTGTTGGTAATGAAGTGCGTATTACATTAGAAAACGTAGAATCATCTGAAATGTGATTAACTGAAAAACCATTGTTCAATTGAAAATGCGCCGTATTCAACGTACCGTTTATCAAATTGATATTATGCTCGTTGATAATCCAATCTGAAGTCAAATCTATCGAACCGTCCGCACGTAAAAATTTAGACGGACCTGAACCGGGGTCTGTCGGTTTCCAAATTTTCTCGGCATCAAACCATGTAAGAACCTGACCATCTGAAATTTGCGAAATAGAAACATCTGCAATATCATTCATTTTAAAAAACGGAAGTTTTGAAATACTGTCTGTAAGCAAAGCATGTGCCGAAAATAAACTGTAAGGCGTTGATAACAAAGGTATTGTTCGGATTTGAACTATCCCGTTAAGCACATCTGAATCACCGTAATCAACAGATGTTTCAATAAAAAAATCATCATCTGTCCAGCGAATATCATCAAAGCTAACTTCCTGATAAACAGATGTTCCCTTCCCGATTTCGATAAAATAAATCCCAAATTTGTCCGTTTTTACATTGTGAAATTCACGATATACAACCGTTCCTTCGGCACTTCCTTTGTGTATCGCAAGCTCGACAATCAAATCGGTTTCACGCATTAAAACACCGGTTCTGTCGGTCGCAATTCGTTCAAAACCGAAGGTTTTAGGGATGATTTGTGCTGAAATTATCTCTGAAAACAAGCCAAAAAGCAAAAAAAAGAGCATGCCTTTCATAGTTCAAAATTTTGTTTGATAAACTGCAAATTTATAATTATGTTTTTTAAAAATACAATATTCGACCTAAAATCTGAATCCTGAGTTATCTTTGAAATTTTCGGAAAGAAACCTGCCCTACAATACGAAAATTATTTCCCGAAATCGTTTGAAATGATTACTTTTGTATCAGATTAAATTCTGATTAAAATGGCAAAAATAGACATCAAAAAAGCATTGAATCGTCTGGGTATTAAAGACATAAACCTTGGCGTATGCACAGGAACCGAATGGTTCGACACAAAGGGAGACCTAACAAGTTCGTTCTCACCGATTGACGACAAAGAAATCGGTAAAGTAAAAAACGCAACCATGGACGACTATGAAATGGTTGTAAAAAAAGCAGAATCAGCTTTTGAAATTTGGCGAAAAGTGCCTGCACCCTTGCGCGGAGAAGTTGTTCGACAAATCGGAAACGCATTGCGTGAATACAAAGACGACCTCGGGGCACTTGTTACCCTTGAAATGGGCAAAATTTATCAGGAAGGCTTAGGCGAAGTGCAAGAAATGATAGACATTTGCGACTTTGCAGTAGGGCAATCTCGACTGATTAACGGCATAACTTTAAACTCGGAACGCCCTGAGCATCACATGTTTGAGCAATATCATCCGCTCGGCATTGTCGGTATTATCACTTCATACAACTTTCCGGTAGCTGTATGGGCTTGGAACTCAGCACTTGCAGCCATTGCCGGCGATGTGGTTATCTGGAAACCGTCTTCAAAAACTCCGCTGACGGCAGTAGCAACAATGCACATTATCAAACAAGTTTTGAAAGACAATAATGTGCCCGAAGGCGTGTTCAATATGGTTATTGCAAAATCGTCTGTTATGGGAGATAACTTTGTGGCAGACAAACGCATACCGCTTATTTCAGCAACCGGTTCAACCGCTGTAGGACAACGTATCGGAGCAATTGTCGGTAAACGCTTAGGAAAAACAATTTTGGAACTCGGCGGAAATAATGCCGTAATTATCACTCCAAGTGCAGACATACCGATGGCGATAGCCTCGACAGTATTCGGAACAGTAGGAACTGCCGGACAACGTTGCACCTCAACACGCCGAATTATTGTTCACGAAAGTATTTATGACCGAGTGCGAGACAGCCTTGTTACAGCTTACAAAAGTGTAGCAAATAAAGTTGGCAATCCTTTGGACGACAATACTTTGGTTGGACCGTTGATTGATAAAGCGTCTGTAACGCTTTTCCGCAATGCAGTTGAACAAGTTGCAAAAGCAGGAGGTCAAGTATTATTTGGCGGCGAAATTCTTGAAGGTTATGAATCAAACAATTATGTGATGCCATGTATTGCTGAAGCTCAAAATCATTTTCACATTGTGCAAGAGGAAACATTCGCTCCGATAGTATATTTGATAAAATATTCAGGAGATATTCACGATGCTATCGCATTAAATAACGGTGTTCCGCAAGGTTTATCGTCAGCATGCTTTACGCTTAATGTACGTGAAGCACAGACGTTTATGGCATCTGTAGGTTCGGATTGCGGAATTGCAAACATCAATATCGGCACTTCCGGTGCGGAAATCGGCGGTGCATTTGGCGGCGAAAAAGAAACCGGCGGCGGACGTGAATCCGGCTCCGATGCGTGGAAAGCGTACATGCGCCGTCAAACCAACACCCTAAACTACGGCGCAAAACTACCTCTGGCACAAGGTATTAAGTTTGAATTTTAA
>DYOJ01000242.1 GCA_020720705.1 Acetofilamentum sp. | reverse complement strand
TTTTCAAATTGTTCCTTATTCAACATGTGTAAAAGCAGTCGGGTCGAATTTTTCGAGCAGTCGTGCAATACGTTCCGGGTCAGGTGAATTTTGCCATAAGCCGTCTTTTTTGAAATAAGAACCGACAATAAATCCGTCAGAATACGGAACATATTCGTTTATATTTTCGGGAGTTATGCCCGAACCAATCAATAAAGGCATTTTTGTAGCAGCACGAACTTGCTTAACATCCTTGATATCAGTTTCTAATCCTGTTGAATGTCCCGTTACAATTAAACCGTCCGACAAGAAAAACTCTGCGGCTTTTGCCGTGCGTTTGATGTCCACATCGCCCGTGATGGCATGAGAGGCATGTTTTTTCTTAATATCAGTGAAAATTAACACATCTTCAGCTTCAATGTGTCTGCGATAACGTAACAAATTGCCGGCATCGGACGACATAAAACCTTCGTCTGCAATTTGGGCAAAAACAAAACCTTCGGCACGTATAAAATCTACACTTGCTGCATGTGCCGCTGCAAGTGCAGTCATATTGGCAGCTGCAAGTATTTGAATTCCAACCGGTAAGCCCGTTACATTTTTAACCTCATACGCAATGATACTCATAACTGTTGAAACCTCATGCCCGACCTCGCCGTTTACATACGGTATATCGTGCATATTTTCAACCATAATGCCGTCTATGCCGCTATTCAGGTAAATTTTCGCCTCTGCCTTAGCCTGTCTGATAATCTCACGTACAGCAAAACGATGTCCGGGCGTACCGGGCAAAGCCTGTACGTGCACCATCCCGATTATCGGTTTTGGCTTTGTGAATATGTTTTTAAAGTCGCGCATCAATGGCAAAGTTACAAAAAAAATTAAAACCTGTTTATTAAAATACAATTATTTTTTATTAAAAACAAAACTTATACCAAATTTTAAAGATATTAAAAAAATCAATACATCGGTAAACTAACTCCCACAAGTTCAAAAATAGGCTTAACATCTTTGATTCCAAGCGGATATGCCATACGTGCACCGATTTCAACAGGATAATTTAGTCCGAAAATATAAAGTTCTGCAAATAACTCTATTCCGGTAGAAAAGCGTGGAGCAATATAATATCCGTTTGAAACAGGACGTCCGCCATACTCGGAATCAAAAAATAAACGACTTTTGAATTGTTTGAAATACAAAAGGTTATGTTTTCCAAAATCGGCATACCAAAGCGGAAAAGTATAATCCGTGCTTAATTTTAGATATCGTCCGAAAATAAGACTTTCGTGTCCGCGTGCTTGCTCAAAAATGCTCGGGAAAATATAAACATCAGAATAATTGTGAGCGAAATTGGAAATTCCGGCTTGATACTCATACCCTCCGCGAAAATTCAAACTATGATTTCGCCCAAAACCGGGAAAATAAATAGAGGAATAGGCCGCGAATCGATTTCCTGATAGTTCCGAATCCGGGAGTAAAGTTCTGTATCCCAAATAGATATACTGACCGAATTTTGGTGCAATATCCCGAACGGCACGATGTTTCAAATTATAAAACTCAACTGAAAGTCCTGTTGTGGTAAACCACTGATTAGCAGGAAATTCATTCAGATTTCTAATATTTGGTTTGTTTGAAATATGCCGAAAATCAAAATCAGTTTTTGCTGTAAAAGCTCTATGATATACCTCACGAGACAAATCCAAAGGTATTGAGACTGAAATATTTGCATATTTTTCATTCCAAAATAAAGTTTGAGAACTATCCTCAATTTCATATTCACCCTTTCGTCCTATGTAGCCTGTTGAAATATCGAAAACAGGGTAATATTTTGAAAATCTTGCTGTAAGGCTACCAACCGGAAGTTTTGAATTTTTATCATAGCCCAAATATCCGATTCCGGAAGCCGTTTTTAAATAATTGTCGGACATGACTTGTATGCCTAAATCAGATTCAAATTCAGAATAGAGCGACCAACTGTGAATTTTTACCACATCGCGACAATGTCGGTACGGACGCGAAATAAATGTTGCAGACGGCACGCTGTCCGGTTGGAAAATATTGTATCCTTGTTCTTGATTTTGAAATACTTGCGCACGTTTTGAAATATCGCTTTCCAAATATTCGATTATAGAATCTTCAAATAAATTTAAGTCATATTCAGCAATATCGTATCCGGAAGCAGAATATGTTTGCAACAAAAGTTTATCGTCTTTTACATCTGTCAAAAAAACACCATATTTTGCTGTTATTAAACGGGTTACGTTTTTAGTTTCGATATCAATTTTGTAAACATTGTCTCTGCCTTCAAAATCAGAATTGAAAACAATTGAGTTTTCATAAAACATCGGATTTCCAATTATCCGATGTTCAAATTCAGTCAATTTACTGACTGTTTTCGCTTCAATATCAAGTATATACAAAGATATTCCTTCGGCTCCGGTTGCTGTGTAAACCAAACGCTTTCCGTCAGACGACCAACGAGGTGTTCGTAAAAAATAGTTTTCCGTATTTTCAAAACGATTCATAACCAAACCGGTTTCCGAAGAAATAATTACCAAATTTGATTTCATGTTCGGCAAATATTCCACAAGTGCGATTTTTGTAGCATCGCGTGAAAGTGCAGGTGCAAAATATTTTTGATTAAATGTCAATCTTTTTTTTGTATGTGTCAATATATCAAAGCAATACAAATCAGAGTATGATTGTAAAGCCCATCTTGAATCGGGGACTTCCGTTGCCCAGACAACTCTATATTTTGAAGCTGAAAAATAGTCTGTATTGATGTCAAACAAAGGAGTTTCTTCGCCGTTGTTTTTTATCAGGACGAGATGATTGATTTCATCCATGTCGGATTTTTTTACAAGGATTTCGCCGTTTTCTAAATAAGTTGCTTGCGAAAAACGTGTGTAAGATTTTTTTAAAGCTGTATCGTTCAATAGTTTAAGTTCAGTCGGGTGAAATTTCTCTTGCTCGCTGTGCCATACAGAATCGTAGTATGTCATGGCTTCGTTATAAAACTTTTTTTCGTTTAAGCCTGTTGTTTTACGCAAACCTCGCGAGAAAGACCACGGGAGCAAGGGAAATTTCGAGGTTGCAGTCAATGTCTTATCCCAAACATCGGCACCGTAATGCTCTCTTCCATAAGCAACTAACAACCATCCCAGATAATAATGATTCGGATAATATGTTTTGTAAGTGCCGAATTTTGCAAGCGAATAAGGATGTGAAATTCCGTTTAACGACATGGTTCGCACAGGCATCTCAAAACTTGGCATGCGCCCTCTCCCACCCGCTCCGAATGCGGTTTCCGCCATAATGGCATCGCCTTCAAAAAACCAACTCGGATACGAATACATCCCGAGTGCCACGCCAATATCACCCAGCAAAAATTTTAATAATTTTGTGAAATTTTGAGTACTTTTATCAAATTGTGTTATATGCCGATATTCATGAGAAACAAGAGTTTGAAACCAATCTTCTGAGCCTATTAAATTAACTGATTGAGAAGGTGTTACATACCATCCGGAGTGTCTGGGCATCAATGCAGCATATCCGTTTGTTGTTGTTGTTTGATTGAAAAGCAGAACCGATAATTTTGATAAATCTGCGTGCATGGTTTTTGTTTGCTTATCATGCAGATAATCAATTAAATTTGCAACTCTCTGAGCCTGATTTTCAAGCTCTTGAGGATAAATTACTCGAGCATGTTCGGAGTTAATTTCATACCAATTGAGCATCGGCGGATTTTCCTGAGCATAGCTCTGAGACACGATGTAAAAACCCAATAAAACAAAAAGTATAAATTTCATAAGTATTTAGTATTGAGTAGTTATACTGTTTACAGTTTAAAGTTGAGGGTTTAAATTGTTTCAAACATCTGATTATAAATTATAAATGTCATTTCAATACTCCGTTAATATTTTTTGTAAGATATTGATTTATTGTAAATTAGATAAGAAAATTTCTCGAATAAGAGTATGATTGTAACTAATTGGAATTAAGCGATTTGAGTCTAATGTCTAATGTCTAACATCTAAATTCTAAAATCTAACGAAGTATTGTCATTTTAAAGTCGCAATTTATTACCGATGACAGTATAGTAATATTGTGATTTGAGAAATAAGGTAATACAGACAACGCATATTCAAATGTATTTGCTATACTAAAAACGTGTTAAACATTAACTTTTATAATCATTCAATATGCTGAATTTTAATTAAATGAGTAACTGTAAACAGTATATTTCGAAAGAGTTACACAACAAGTTGAAATCTTAATAAAACCCTGCACAAGGTCTTGGTGCAGGGTAATTTTTTTAGATTAAAATAAATCACGGGAAGCAAAAAAGAAACTTGCCTCAATCAGGGCATTTTCGTCACTGTCCGAACCGTGAACGGCATTCTCCTGAATACTTTTTGCAAAACGTTTTCTTACAGTTCCTTCCGCAGCATCGGCAGGATTTGTGCTTCCGATAAATTTACGATACTCGGCTACTGCATTCTCTTTTTCGAGCACTGCAGCAACGATAGGACCGGAACTCATAAAATCAGTCAATTCGCCGTAAAACGGTCGCGCACTGTGAACGGAATAAAAAGATTCGGCATCGGCTTTACTCATTCGTAACATGCGCATAGCCTTGATTTTGAATCCGCCCCCGGCAATCATAGCAAGAATTTCGCCGGAATGCCCGCCTGCAACTGCGCAGGGCTTAATCATTGTGAAGGTAATATTTCCCATTATATTTGTATTTGGTTTACGACAAAAGTATAGATTCCGAATTAAATTGCAAAAAAAAAATATCGAGTTTGCAAAAAATGAAACCGGAATTAAAAAAAATATTCTAAATTTGCAAAGCCCGATAATCTAATA
>DYOJ01000241.1 GCA_020720705.1 Acetofilamentum sp. | reverse complement strand
AGTATTGAATATTGAGAATTGAATAATTAGCAGTTAGATTTAGATTTGCAACCAATCAACCTTAAACCGTAACCAAAAAAGAACATACAAACCATGACGTTTGATTAATCGCCGCCGCCGCATCCGCCGCAACCGCCGCCGCTACAACTGCTTCCGCCGGAGCAACTGCTGCCGGAACAACCTGTGCTACAACCGCTTGATGTTGAACTTTCTGTACCCGTAGTTGAAGAATTTATGTGCTTTTGCGGTTCAAATGCAGCGTTTAACTCGGGTGCGCCTGCAAAACTTAACAATCCGAAAGTGGCAATTCCGTATAAAAGAAAGTTTGAATAATCAGGGTCTGTTGTTTGAGTGTTTTTAGATTTTAAAAATTCGAGACGCATTTTGGCGTTTTTTACGAATTGTTTACCTAAATTTGTGGCAGTCAAACGTTTAGGACGTGCAAATCCAAAGAATAAGAGTGTTCCGATAAGCATCATACCAACTAAAAATCCGACTGGTCTATCATAAGTAATTCCCATCCACAATTTTAAAGCCCCCGGAAATAAAAAAACGATGAGCGCAATATTAAAATTTAATTTAGCCGATTTAAGAAATTCGTCGTCAAAAATCAGTTTTTCTTTTCCGAGTTCCCGCATTTCGTAGCCGAGCGAATGTTCCAAATTGCTCGTAAAATTATTTTGGGTAAAATAAAAACCTGTGCGCGGTTGTGATTCAAGTGAATCAAAAATTTCGCGTTCGGCAATGCTCATGTCTTTCGATTTTTCGACCTTCGATTTTCGTTGAATAAGTTTTTTTCCGTTATCTTCAATTATTTCTATCTTTTTATCATTGAACAGTTTATAGAGCGCAACATTGATAACGTTTTTGACTCCGCCTGCAAGAAGAGCCAATTGTGAGGGAGTTACTCGTGTGGGTTCAAGCCTTAGGCTGTCCGAGCTTTTAGCACCGTACACAATTCGTCTGGCTACGATAATGGCGGCAACTGTCCAAATAGCAAAAAGCAATAAGAATGAAGGTCCGGGTATTGAACGTAAAAATTCCATTTCAAACTTTTTTATGTAAAGCCCAAACTTACGAAAAAAAATATTTATGTTCAAAATATTTTGGCAAGAAAAATAGGGAATTTATGATTTACGGGAATCGCTCAATCATCATTACAAGCGCAATACCGGCAGCCGCTCCGGAAATTATCAACGTCCAATCGCGTCTCGGAACTTTTATTTTACTGACTAATATCCAAGATATTAACATAATCAGTGAAACTATCATGATTTGTCCGATTTCCAAACCGATATTGAACGCCAAAAGTGGCTGAAATAATTTGTCGGCGCCGCCTAAAATTGCTCTCAAGTAGTTTGAAAACCCCAAACCGTGTATCAATCCGAAAAATAAGGCTGAAAAATATCGAAATCGGTGCATCTTAATGCCGGAATGTGTATCTTTGTAGAAGAAATCGGCAAAGGCTGCAATGAAAATCGTTACGGGTATTAAAAATTCAACCAATTCGGACGACAATTTGACAAGTTCTGTTACGGCAAGGGCAAGTGTTACGGAATGTCCTATGGTAAAGGCTGTTATGAGTATCATAACTTTTTTCCAATCTCGGACTAAATAAACTGCTGTTAGCGCAACGAGAAATAAAATATGGTCATATCCGTTTAAATCCGAGATATGTTCAAAACCCAATTCAAAGTACATCCAAAACATAAGAAATGCGTTATATTGTATTAGTAATCAGTATTTTAATATTTTCGACAAACAGTGTAAAACATCCGGTTCATGTATCGGTTACTTCTGCGGAATATTTCTCGGAATCAGAAAAATTCGAAATTTCAATCCGTCTTTTTACTGATGATTTTGAGAAAATATTGTTACAAACTTATAAAACACAACTTCAGCTCGGAACGAAACCCGAACATCCGCAGACAAATGTATTTATCCGGAAATACATCACGAAACATTTAGCATTTTTTAACGCCGGAAAACCGTTACCGTCAAATTTTGAATTATTAAAGAAAGAATTTGATAATGAGGAGAATACAATCACTATTTATCTGAAATTCAAAAGCAAATCAACCAAAAATATTGTAGTAAAAAACAGTTTGATGACCGATTTATATAGCGACCAGCAAAATTTGTTTATTTTTACGGTCGGAACGCAACAATTAGCAGAAAAATTTGATGCAGACCTGACCACACAGTCGTTTAATTTTTAAACCGCCCCCAATGAAACATTTTTTATTTATAATTATACTGATATACAGCACATTCGCCCTTTACGGAACACATAACAGAGCCGGCGAGATTACCTACAGACATCTTGAAGGCAACCGTTTTGAATTTACATTGACAACCTATACTTACACGCCCAGCGAAGCAAACGGATACCGTGATGTTTTGGAAATGGAATGGGGAGACGGCACTTTGTCAGAAATTCCGCGCATCCGAATTGACGAGTTACCGGACGAAATTCAGCGAAATACTTATGTCGGAATACATGAATTTCCCGGACCGGGAGTTTACGTCGTGCTCATGTCCGACCCCAACCGAAATGAAGGCATCGAAAATATACAAGGCTCTGTAAATATTGTTTTTACACTCCAAACTATTTTAAAAATTGATGCTGTTTTGGGCTTCAACAATACGCCTGTGTTGCTTAATCCGCCGATTGATAAAGCTGCCGTAGGTGAGCGTTTTGTGTACAATCCTTCGGCTTATGATATTGACGGCGATAGTCTTAGCTATCGAATGGCTGTGTGCTTGGGAGCGAACGGTGAGAATATTCCCTCTTTCCAATTACCCGGTGCGAGTATCGAAATTTATGTGGATGCAGTTACCGGCGATTTAGTGTGGGATGCACCATTGGCTATCGGCGAATACAACGTAGCCATTGAAGTTGAAGAATGGCGTAATGGTGTCAAAATCAGTAGTATAATTCGGGATATGCAAATTGAAGTGAAAGAAACTGAAAATCGTCCGCCTGTCATTTTGCCGCTCAATGATTACTGCCTTACTGCCGGCGATACGTTGTGGTTTGATGTAAGTGCAAGCGACCCCGACGGCGATAAAGTCTCAATCTCAGCCTATGGCGGTCCGTTTGAGGTTCTACAAAATAAAGCTATTTTTACTTTTAACAGTGGGCAAGAAACAAATCCGTTTACAGGAAATTTTCGTTGGGAAACAACCTGCAACCATATCCGAAAAGTGCCTTACATTGCGCTTTTTCGAGCCGAAGACGATGCACAAGACGTTGATTTAACGGCATATACCGAATCTCAAATTACAATTGTCGCACCTGCACCGGAGAATCTGCAAGTGTCCCCGTCGAGTAATACCGTACAACTCACTTGGAATACTTATGCTTGTGCGGAAAAAGCATCCGGTTTCCTGATATACAGACGCAACGGAACATTTCCGTTCACACCTGCCGAGTGCGAAACCGGAATACCTGCATCCGGAAATTACGCACTGATTGATACCGTTTTTGAAACCTCGCAAACATTTTATCTTGACAACGGGGTAGATTTAGGGCTTCCGCAAGGTTATAATTATTGCTATCGAATTGTTGCATATTTTGACGACGGCGCTTTGAGCTACACCTCAGCAGAAGCATGCACAGAACTCATTAGAGGTGCACCTATTTTTATAAAAACATCAGTAACAACTACTTCCGAAACTGAGGGTGCAATAGAGCTTGCTTGGCTTAAACCGACCGAATTTGATTCAGGTCAATATCCCGGACCTTACAAATATGTTATTGAAAGCAACACAGAACTCGGCGGTACCGATTTTCAAAATCCGCAAGAAGTGTTCGGCATTGACAATACAGAAACTATTGATTTAATGATAAATACCAAAGAACCAAAATCGTATAAACTCACAATGTATCAGGTTTCAGGCAGCGAGTCGTTTCAAGTCGGGATGCCGGCTTACTCGACAGCACTTTTTTTGGAGCAACACGCAAGCGACAGACAAATTGAATTGAAAATCAATGATTTAGCACCATGGGAAAATTATGAATATTCAATTTTCAGAGCTATTGCTGACGATAATTGCCTGCCGGTATCGGACTTTGATTCTATCGGGACTTCTGAGATTCCGGAATTTACGGACAGAGGTTTGGAGAACGGGTCAAAATATCTGTATAAAGTTCGAAGCACAGGACAATATCAACTGTATTTTATTCCGAAACCACTTATCAATTGGTCTCAAGAAATTTGTGCCGAACCAACCGATACCATCCCGCCCTGCAAAGTAAAACTTGAATTGGAAAGCAATTGCGACATGTTTCAAAACAATTTATCGTGGTCCATCCATGACACTTGCCGGTCAGATGTGGAATCCTATTTAATTTATTATCGTCCCGGAAACACCGGCGATTTTGAGCTGATTGCAGAAACCGAACAGACAACGTTTGTTCACACACCGGACAGTTCACTTGCAGGATGTTACGTCGTATCGGCGCTGGATTCAGTAGGCAACATGATACCTATCAATTCACTGACAGTCAGTTGTATAGATGAATGTTACTACTATCGCTTACCAAATGTTTTTACACCAAACGCTGACGGTTCAAACGATTTGTTTGTGCCGTATCCATACAATTTCGTCGAGAAAATTGAGCTGAAAATTTACAACCGATGGGGCAATTTAGTTTTTGAAACCGAAAACCCTGACATCAATTGGAACGGCACAGATTACAAATCCGGTTTACGCTTATCTGACGGCGTATATTACTATCTGTGTGATGTTTACGAACGCCGATTGAGCGGCATCGAAATCCGACACTTAAACGGTTTTTTACATTTACTCTCCGACAATAAAGATAATTCTACGCACTAAAAAA
>DYOJ01000240.1 GCA_020720705.1 Acetofilamentum sp. | reverse complement strand
GGCGGATTAGCCCTGTTCCTTTTTGGGATGGGTGAGATGAGTGATGCCTTAAAAAAATCTGCAGGCAACCGCATGCGAATTATCCTTTCGCGTTTAACAGGTAATCGGTTTATCGGGTTGTTTGTCGGTTTTTTTGTTACGGTTGTTATGCAGTCGAGCAGCGCAACCACTGTCATGCTTGTCGGCTTTGTTCATTCAGGGCTGATGACTTTTGCACAATCCTTCGGTATTATTCTTGGGAGTAATATCGGGAGCACCGTAACTGCGCAGTTAATAGCGTTCAATATCACCGATTATGCACTGCCGGTTGTGGCATTAGGCTTTGCAATATCAATGTTCTCACGCAGAGAACGGCTGCGCGGAATAGGCAAAATCCTGCTTGGCTTTGGCTTGTTGTTTTACGGTATGGCGTTGATGAGCGATGCCATGTCGCCTCTGCGGACATATCCGGAATTTATCAACCTGTTGAAAACGTTAGACAATCCGTATACAGCGATTCTCGCAGGGTTTATCTTTACGGCATTGATTCAAAGCAGCGGAGCATTTTCAGGTATAGTTATCATTTTGGCACAACAACAACTCATTTCGCCCGAAGCCGGTATTGCACTCATTATCGGCTCAAACATCGGTACCACTTCAACCGCATGGCTTGCCACGGCAAATGCCTCGCGGGAGGCGATTCGGGTAGCAGTTGCACATACAATTTTTAATGTTTCAGGGGTGCTGATTTTTATGTTCTGGATACCTCAATTTTCTGAAATTGTCAAACTTACCTCTGCCGACCCCGCACGACAAATAGCCAATGCTCATACATTTTTTAACCTCGCCATGGCTTTGTTGTATTTGCCCTTTACCAACATTTTATCAAGGTTGATACTGCGCATGGTGAAAAATAAAACTAAACGAAACGAACATTTGGTAACAAAATTCATCAACAAACATTCGCTTCACACACCCGAGCCGGCAATAGATTTAGCCATAGCTGAAATCGGTCGGACATTAAAAATACTGTCCCGAATGTTAGAAGCTGTCATCATACCGTTTATTCAAAAAAATATTCCGAAAGATAAATACCATCCCGAATTAGATTTGATACAAGGCTTGGATATGCGAGAAGAAGAAATTGATTTTCTCGAAACAGAAATTACCGACTTTATTATCGAACTAAGTCGAAAAAGTTTGGACGAAAAACGCATGATTGAGATTTTCGGACTTCTGAGTGTCATCAACGATATTGAAAGCACCGCAGACATTATCCACAAAGATATGATTCCGATGATAGCCCAAAAACAAGCCATGAACACCGATTTTTCAGACGAAGGAAAAGCCGAAATCATTTCATATCACGAAAAAATGATGAAACAACTCTCTCGTTTGCGCGATACGTTTGAATTTAAAGATTCCGTAAAAGCAGTAAATGTTTTGGTAAAAAGTGAAGGCTATGACAATCTCGAACACGTGTATATGCACAGGCATTTCACGAGAATACACCACGAACAAAGTCAAACCATTTATACGCATCGTTTACATTCTGACTTGTTTGATGCACTCAAACGTATCAGCATGTATCTTGAAAATATAGCAAAAACAGTAGCACAAACCTCACCGTTCAAATGAGATAATCACTCTTTCAGACAAATATCCGCACAAAACGACTAAAATATCCAACCTAAAGCCTATTTTTTAAAAACTTTTTACAGCTAAGATATTTATCATATAAACTATTGATTTAAAAATAGTTGCGAATTATTATTAATCATAAAATCCGAAAAAAAAATGACCGGTCTCAAGTATTTTTGAAAAATACATCAAAAAATTGAAAAAAATTTTTACTTTTTGAGTTCAATATCCTAAATTTACGCATTGAAAAAAATGGTAACATGACAACAGGAACGATTTTTAATTTCTTTAACCTGCTGAAAGAAGACGGTATCAGTTTTGCATATCGCGGAAGTTTCAGTAACAGCGTATTGGCGATGGCTACCGAGCTGATAAAGAACAACATGGACGAAGAACACTCAAAACTTCGTAACAAGTTGTCTTTCCTGATGATTGAGAGCTTCCAAAACATAGCCCGCTATGCCGACAATGACGAAGAAAATCAAGACCCCACCCCTACTTCGGACTTTTTTATGGTACGAAATGTTGGGAATATCTTTTTTGTAATTTCAGCCAATTTAATTGATAACGACAAGGTGCCTCTTGTTCGTGACCGTCTGACAAAAGTCAATACATTGACAAAAAAAGAGTTAAACGAGTTCTATCGTGAGGTTTTGACCAATAAACAAATCAACCAAAAAGGCGGAGCCGGACTTGGATTTATAGAAATGGTCAGAAAAACCGAAGACAAATTACCCTTTGATTTTGTGAAAGTCAATGAAGAAAAATCCATGTTCTTCATGCAAATACAACTCCGAAACCCTAATGTTGAGAATCCGAGTGAAGATGTTTCAATTGAAGATGCCAAATTCATTCAAAAAAATATCGCTTCTGAAAAAATATTGATGATGCACAAAGGCAGTTTCTCGCAAGATGCAGTCGGTCCCGTCCTCAAAATGGTGGAAGACAACATGCACAACATGAAACTGAAAATGCAAAAGAAAATTTACCATTTTCTGGTCGAAATACTACAAAATATTAGTAAACACAGTTTCGTTTTAGATGGCGAACGCGAAGGAATATTTCTGATGGGTATGAACGGCGGACGATTTGAAGTCGGAACCGGAAATTACATTGCAAGTTCAAAAGTGGATTCACTCAAAGCACAATTGGATTTAGTAAACTCAATGGATAACGAAGCACTTAACCATTTGTATCGCAAATATTTACGAGAAGGACGAGTTACAGAAACCGGCAGCGCGGGTTTGGGGTTGATTGACCTCGCTCGTGAAACCGAAGATAAAATAAAATACGAGTTTACACCCGTTACAGACGAATATTCTTTCTTTTCGCTCACCGTAAAATTTTAATTATAAAATTTTAATTATGTCTGAACCATTCATTTTAGAAAAATCAAAAACCAGCCCCGGCATCGAATTTGACAGAGATAAAGGCGTATTCAAAATCGGAGGACGCTCAATTGTAGAAGACCCAAACGGGTTTTATATGCCCATATACGAGTGGCTCGAAACTTATGTAAAAGCCCCAAACCCATACACCGAATTTGTGTTCGACCTCGAATATTTTAACTCCTCATCGGCTCGACAAGTCATGAAAGTTATTATGTTGCTCGAAGAAATTGAGAAAACAGGCAACAAAATTAAAGTTATTTGGATGTACGAAGAAGGAGATGAAATGTCGCAAGAACGCGGTCAGGAAATCAAGTTAGTCTCAAAATTAGATTTTGAAATACAAGAATATCCGTCAGACGACGAAATAGATTTTTAAAATAAAATCATGCTGAAAGTAGAACCCAAAAGCGATACCCCCGGGATAATTTTAAGCCCTGCGGATAATATTTTTGAAATATACGGCAAAAGTCTGCCCGAAGATGCAAGCGAGTTTTATCAACCCGTCATTGATTTTATGGAAAGATATTCTGCAAAACCGAATCCTGTAACAAATTTTATCATTAATTTGGAATATTACAATTCTGCATCCGTAAGGCAAATCATATCTATCCTTACAATTTTGGAGGGCATGTATAAAACCGGTCATAACGTTACAGTAAAATGGCTGTACGAAGACAATGACGAAGTTATGCAAGAAAACGGTGCCGAGTTCATGGAAACAGTTGATGTCCCGTTTGAGTTAAAATCATTTATTTTTGATTATTGATTATGTTAGGAAGATTACACATTCAACCCACAGATGACCTGCCCGGTATTATTTTAGACCCGAAAAACGGCGAGTTTCGTATTTGGGGGAGGGTTATCCCTGAGGACGGAAACAAATTCTTTAAACCAATTTTGGAATGGGTTGAAGAATATGTCGAGAATCCAAACCCCGAAACCGTATTCTATATCAAATTAGATTATTATAATTCATCCACAGCACGTATGTTGTCGAAGTTGATTATGATACTCGAACATATACAGGAAGTTAACAAAAAAATAAAAGTCGTTTGGGAATACAGCAAAGACGACGAAGTGATGTACGAACGCGGAGACGAACTCAAAAGCATATCCTACCTGCCTTTTGAACTAAAACCTTTATAAAAAAACAAACATGGCAGAAGTTGATATCAAGGGTACCGTAAAACAGATATTTACAGAGTATCTCGAAAAAAACGGACACAGAAAAACACCCGAACGTTTTGCCATACTCGATGAGATATATTCACGCGAAGGACACTTTGACGTTGAATCACTTTTCGTATTTATGAAAAGTAAAAATTACCGTGTAAGCAGAGCAACCCTTTACAACACCATCGAATTATTGCTCAACAGCGGGTTGGTAATCAGACATCAATTCGGAAAAAATATTGCACAATTTGAACGTGCTTACAAATACAAGCAGCACGACCACATGGTTTGCAAAACCTGCGGAAAAGTCATAGAATTTTGCGACCCGAGAATTCAACAAATTCAAACAACCATAAGCAAACTAATGGAGTTTAAGGTGGAATACCACTCGCTGTATTTTTACGGAATTTGTAAAGAATGTAGTAAAAAAGAACAAACTTAAATACCCGAATTCATTGCCTTATGCTGTATTTCCACCCCCTCATAACGAGCAATACTTCGTTAGATTTTAGAAATTAGACGTTAGAAATTAGACTCAAATTGCTTAATTCCAATTTTTACAAATAATTTTCTAATCTGAAATAATTTTCATTCTAATTTACAGTAAATCAACATCTTACAAAAATCATTGACGAACTATTGAATATTTGACAAGTTAAATAAACTAAATAAACTAAATAAACACATTCACGATAGTACCTATAAAAAATGAGAAATCTGCTTGA
>DYOJ01000239.1 GCA_020720705.1 Acetofilamentum sp. | reverse complement strand
GGAGCCGGCTTTAAGGGCGCGTTGCGCGGTTGGAGTGAAGTCTTTGTAATTCATACTTTTAATATTCTGACACCAAAAATAGCTGAATTATCAATATAATGTTTTAAAATAAGAATAATTTGATATAATATTTGAATATAATTGATACATTTGCGATTTCACGCATGTAATCAAAACTATGTCAGATACAGGAAAAACAATACTTGTTGCGGAAGATGAGGACATGAATTTCATGTTAATAAAAGAGATATTTCGTAAATCAAGTTACACAATACTTCGGGCAGAAACCGGCTTTGAAGCTTTGCGTCTGATAGATGCACATCCGGAAATTTCATTGGTTTTAATGGATATAAAAATGCCCGGAATGACAGGTTACGAGGCTACTCGAGCCATAAAATTGAAGCGAAATGTACCGGTAATTGCACAAACAGCCTTTGCAATGTCGGGTGAAGAAGCAGAATGTTACGCAGCGGGTTGCGATGCCTACATCACCAAACCGATACGTGTGGATTCCTTATTGGAGCTTACAAAAAAATTCCTTAATCAATAGACAGTGAAAACCATCCAATCTGTTACAGTTATAGATAATCTGACGTTTGATGCGTATAAGGCATTTTTTCATTCGGTTTTGGATTATCCCGGAGACATCATGAGTTTTTCGATAAATAAACAATATCAATATGTTGCGTTTAACAGAAACTATCAAATATATCTGAAACAAGTCTTTAAAATAGACCTGAAATCCGGCGATTCTTTACTGACTATTTTTGACGGCTACAACGATTTGCGTAAGGAGCGAAAGAATTTTGAACGAGCATTTACCGGAACGGAGTTTAGTCAAATCGGGCAATATACACTGAAAAATAAAACACATTTTTACAAAGATATTTATAAACCGGTTTTTGATGAAAACGGAGAAGTGATAGGTGTTACGGTTTTTTACACCAATATCACCCAACGAAAACAATCAGAACGGGCGTGGGAAATTATTTTAAATATTTCGGAAAGAGTAAACACCGAAGGGTCGTTTGAAGAGTTTTTACAATACATTCGGCGCGAACTTGGGAAGCTTATCAATACAACCAATTTCTTCGTTGCTCTGTATAACGAAGAAAATCAGCGGTATTCGTTCCCTTATTATACCGACAGACATGATGATTTGGAGCGGTATCGGTTTTATGACTTGAGTAAAAGTATGACTGATTATGTGAGACGGTCAGGTAAGCCGCTTTTGATGACCGGCGATAAGCGCGAAGAACTTTTTACATCCGAAAATCTTGAGTTGTTCGGCACTCCGTCCCCCTCATGGATGGGTATTCCGTTGAAAACCGGTAATCGAACCATCGGTGTTATGGTTGTTCAGGACTACGAACGAACCAATGCCTATACCACCAAAGATTTAGAATTGATGGCTTATGTTTCGGATTACATTGCCGGCTCGGTCGAAAAAAAACGAACCGAACGCATCTTAGACGAAACCACAAAAAAGCTGAAATATGCTCAAGCAATTGCAAAAATCGGGCATATTGAATCCGACTATGATACCGGAAGAGTCTATTTATCGGATGATGCTGCTCGTATTTTAGGATTGTCGAATGATAAAATAAAGAAATTCAGCGATTTAGAACAGCATATTGACGAAAAAGATAAATCTCAACTAAATCAATTGATAGATAAATTTAAGGAAAATAAAAAAGGGGTTTACGATGCAGATTTTCGGTTTCACAATCCGAAGACAGGTGAGGTTTTATACATCAATTCAAAATCGGAATATATTTATAATCAGACCGGTGAGCCTGTAAAAATTTCGATTATTATTCAGGATATTACCGAACAACAAAAAGATAAACTCGAACTCAAACTTGCGAAAGAAAAAGCCGAAGAATCCGATAAACTGAAAAGTGCATTTTTGGCAAACATGAGCCATGAAATTCGGACTCCCATGAATGCTATTCTCGGTTTCTCAAAGTTACTTGCCGACCCCGGAGTGCCTGCCGAAACAAGAGATAAATATGCCGGCTACATCAACAACAGTGCTCAAAATTTACTCAAACTAATCAGCGATATTTTGGATATTGCAAAGATTGAAGCCGGACAATTAACCATTCGCAAGAAAGTCGTTGATATTCATGCCGAACTCGTTGAACTGCTGGAAGAATACAAACAACATCGCAGCGAATTGAAAAAAGACCATCTCGAATTAAATTTGATATACGGAAAACATGTTGAAGAATTTCCGGTAAATACAGACCAACTTCGATTCCGACAAATATTGACAAATCTGGTGGGAAACGCCCTTAAATTTGTCGAAAAAGGACACATAACGTTCGGTTACACCATGCTCGGAAACGAAAATATCGAATTTTTTGTGAAAGATACCGGAAACGGTATTCCGCAGGATAAAAAGGAGATGATTTTCAGCCGGTTCGGGCAAGTAATAAATGACGAAATTAAGCATCCCGGAGGTACGGGTTTGGGTTTGTCTATCACAAAACATTTGGTAGAGCGTCTGGGCGGAATGATTCGATTGGATACAGTTGTCGGGAAAGGTACAACGTTCTATTTTACACTGCCTTATAAGCGTGGCGATGCCGAAGATATTGTTCCAAAACAACCCGAACAAAAAGTAGATATGGATTCGATTAAGAATCTAAGTATCTTAGTTGTTGAGGATAACAGAGTGAATCAAATTTTGGTGGAAGATATTATGTTGCGCTGGGCACCCGAAAACGAACTGCATTTTGCCGATAACGGCGAGCAAGCCTTAGCGGCGTTTGCAAAGCAGCGCTACGACCTTATTTTTATGGATATCAAGCTTCCGGACAAAGACGGTTTTGAGCTGACAAGCTATCTCCGAAATATACACGGACCAAATATTGAGACACCTGTTATCGGACTTTCGGCGCACGCCATGAAAGCTTATATTGACAGAAGTATGCAGGTGGGCATGAACGATTTTTTAACTAAACCATTTATTGCCAAAGATTTTTTCGCACTTATCAGCAAATATACCGGCGGATTGCCGGGTAAGCTCGGCATCCAAAACAATAAAAAGGAGAGTATTGATAATTTTAAATATATTGACCTTACAATCCTAAAACCCATATACGAAGCCAAACCGGAACGCATGAAACAAATTTTGAGCCTCTATGTTGAAAGTATTACCAATTCGCTTGCGGCTTTGCAGGATTTTGTCGGGCAAAACTATGAAGACGAAGATGCCCAAAAAATTGCACACAACCTTAAATCCTCCTTGCGCTATTTGGGCATGACCGAAGCGGGTGAATTTGCTTACTCAATTGAAAAAACACCTCACGTTTTGTTTGAAGAAAACTTACTTAATATCAGGAGTTTATGGAAATATGCAAAAGTTGAGATTGACACCATTCTCGGAAGCTGACTTCGGTAAAAATCGGCATGGTTTGGTAACGTTCTTAAAAGTGCATATTGGTTCGCCTGCCGATGTCGTGTCTGAAATACATATTCTCGAACGATATTTTTTCGACTTCCTCATACACCTTTTTAAGGGCATCTTCCAAGGTATTTCCTTTACACACAACGTTTAAGACACGTCCGCCGGAGCTGTGCGGGAGGTTGTTAATAAGTGTTGTCGCCGCATGGAACACAAGTGTATCGCTTTTGAGTTTATCCAGACCTTTAATTTCAAAACCCTTTTCGTAGGATTTCGGGTATCCGCCGGATGCCAAAACGACATCAGCAAAATAACTGTGTTCAAATTCTAATTCCACAGTACTGAGGGCACCGTTGAGGCAAGCGAAAACGACTTCAGCAAGATTGTTTTTCAATGCCGGCAGCAAAACTTCGGTTTCCGGGTCGCCGAAACGGGTGTTGTATTCGAGTAAATACGGGTTTCCGTCCTTTACCATTATCCCAAAATAAATCATGCCCTTGAAGTTCATTTTTTCGGAAAATATGCCTTTGATAGTTGGTGTAATTATCATATTTTCAATGCGTTGCATCAAACCTTTACTAATACCCGGTATCGGACTGTAGGCACCCATTCCTCCGGTATTCGGTCCGGTATCTCCTGCTAAAAGTTGTTTGTGGTCTTGCGAACTATGCAACAATTTTATATTTTTTCCGTCTGTAAATCCGATAATGGAAATCTCATCGCCATTAATTTTTTCTTCTATTAAAAAATTTACGGTGCTTCCGTATTGATTTTCAAGTTCTTTCAATGCTTCAAAAGCCTCCTCCTCATCATTACACACAAAAACCCCTTTCCCGGCAGCCAAGCCGTCAAATTTTATGACACAATTGCCTGATTTTTCTCGGATATATTCGTAAGCATCTTCTGTTTTTTCAAAAGCAACGTAGGGCGCTGTAGCAACGCCATATTCAGTCATAAAGTTTTTAGCATAGATTTTTGAGCCTTCTAAATTTGCGGAAATTTTATCAGGTCCAAAAATGTGAAGATTTCGCTCTCTGAAAAAATCTACAATTCCTGCCGAAAGCGGCTGTTCCGGTCCGACAAAAATCAGGCTGATTTCCGCTTGAATGCAGAACGCTTCAATAGCCTCAAAATCAGTTATATCTATCGGAACGCTGTTTGGGATACCGCCGTTGCCGGGCAGGGTAAACACGTTTTCGATGCCTAAATCTTGGGCAAATTTCCACGCCAATGCGTGCTCGCGTCCGCCGCTACCGATGACTGCTATTTTCATCTGTAAATAATTTTGTAAAACATTTATTTTCATTGTCTTGTGTGTAAAACAGACCTAAAGTCCGTGATACATGAATGTTTCGTACTGTCCCCTTATTGTCAAATTTGATAGTCAAAAATAAGTAGTGTCTGTAAGAAAACGTATAAATACTTGATTTTATGTCAATTATATTCTTTTTTCCAATCGAAAGTATTGTCATATAGTAGTCAAAAATAGTCATTAAG
>DYOJ01000238.1 GCA_020720705.1 Acetofilamentum sp. | reverse complement strand
AGATAAATTTTAT
Organism: Acetofilamentum sp.; assembly: GCA_020720705.1. Taxonomy (GTDB): domain Bacteria; phylum Bacteroidota; class Bacteroidia; order Bacteroidales; family JAADGE01; genus DYOJ01. The sequence continues at coordinate 4,907 of DYOJ01000238.1, read as the reverse complement.
ATTCAATCCCTGATATTTTTGCGATTATATCCATTCTCAATTCTTAAACAATTTTAATTCATGCCTTGCTTGTATCCGATTTATTTTTTTTTCTTGCTTATTACACATAAGTATTTGCCGGTAAAATTACACGAAAACATGTTCCGGAGCCTAAAACACTTTCAACTTCAAAAAATCCTTGATGCTTTTCAACGAATGCTTTACAGAGTATGATGCCCAATCCGGAGCCTTTTTCGTTGTTAGTCCCGTAACTGCTTTTGGGGTTTTGGGTGGAAAATATTTCGTTAATTCGAGCCTCCGACATGCCTATTCCGGTGTCGCAGACTTCAATCTTCATATATAGTTCAGCTTTTTGTTTATAAGGTTCAATATTGATAACAACAAATCCGCCGGAGGGTGTAAATTTTATCGCGTTCGATATCAAATTCCGCAAAATCGTATTCAGCATATTTTCATCTGCTGAAATGCTGCCTTCATAGGCATTATCATACGTAATTTCGATACGTTTGTTTTCACATTGAGTTTTAAAAAGGCTTAGATTTTCAGATATAAGGTCTTCTATATCTATATCTTCCGGAATAAAACCGATTTTTCCGCTGTGCGTTTTTGCCCAATTCAATAAGTTTGCCAACAAGGTGTATGCCGAGCCGGCTGAATCGCGGACTGGGTTTACGATTTCCAGAATCGCAGCCTTACCGAGGGTGTCAAATTCTTCGACCAACAAATCGAGTGCACTTTTAATATTTCCGATAGGTCCGCGTAAATCGTGTCCGATAATCGAAAACATCGTATCTTTCATTTTGGAGTCTTCCTTTAAAATTTCTGCTTGTTTGTTGATATGTTCGTTTTGGGCACTAACTTTATCAAGTGCATTTTTTTGTGTTTGGATATCTATTGAAGTTACCAACAGTGCAGGTTCGTCATTTATCCAATCAATCAGCGAGTAAGAATACTGAAACCATGAATTTATGTGCGGATTAAAGGCTTCTTTGTAATATACTCGACCCGGTTTGAGTGTTTCAAATTCTTTTTGGGTAAGAACACATCGTAAACAATTATCATTCACAGTCTTAGGTGCATCATCAGGTGAGCAAACGACACGTGTTTTTAAACCAAAAATATCCTGACCGCGCTTATTGATGAATAATATCCGTTTGGTTTCCGGATTTATGGCATAAATAATGGCATTGATATTGTTCGTAACGGTTTGTAATACGTCAAAGGTCTTATTTTGAGCCTCTTCGGCAACCCGTTTGTCGCTAATATCCTCAAAAACAGCGATACCGCATTTTTGAATTTTACCGTTTATACGAAGTTCTATCGGTGCTGATTGAACAGAAATATGACTGATAAATTCGCCGAATGTCGGAATATATCGTCCTTCATAAAAACCCGGTTTACCATTTAGGCACTGGTTAAACGCCGGAAGAAACGATTTATCGGTTAAATTATTGAGATTAAACCCAAGAATAAGGTTAATATCTATGGTGAAAATTTTTCCGAACATCGAATTAACAAACAAGGTATTCAATTCGGCATCAAAAATGATGATACCCACAGGCAAATGATTGAGAATCAATATTGTTTCGTCCGAAACAATACTTAAGCCAAGGGCTGTTTTGGGGGTATTTTCAAGCGTACGCGTTCCGAAATCGGATTTATACTTTTGTACAAGTTCGATTTCCTGCCTGAGTTTTGCATTTTCTTGCAAAAGACTTTCTATTTTTGCATCCGGTTGTTCGTACATACGAACCTGTTTTTTTAAGAATCAAGCAAAAGTAAAAATATATTCGTAATTATTGCAAATTTATCGTTACATTTGAACTTTAATTCAAATAAAAATATTTTCGGCTCGTGCTAATAATCTTGTTAATCATATCGTTAGTGTTTTCCGGATTCTTTTCAGGAATGGAAATTGCTTTTGTTTCAGCAAACCGGTTACGTATCGAACTGCAAAAAAAACAAGGCAGATTTCCGGCAGGTTTAATAGACTATTTTCAAAGACATCGTAATTTATATATTTCGACAATGCTTGTCGGGAACAATATCGCATTGGTCGTTTACGGGATGCTTTTTGCTGAAATCGCCGAACCACTTATTAAACAGCATCTGACTGATAATGACGGAGGTATATTATTTACCCAAACCATTCTGTCCACAATCCTTATTTTGGTTACAGGTGAATTTTTACCTAAAACCATTTTTCGGCTCAATGCAAACGTTTTGCTGAATGTGCTTGCCGTTCCGGTATTAATTATCGGAATTTTGATATTCCCGATTTCAATGTTTAGTGTTTGGCTGTCTCAAATTGCGTTGCACCTCCTTTCTCGCGGAAAATTAGGGAGAAGCAAAGAACAAGAAGTTCTCGGACGCATTGATTTAGACCATTTTCTATTGACTGATACTCCGGAAAATACTCAGCAAGATGACCACCGAAACGAGGTGAAAATATTTAAAAACGCCCTCGAATTTTCAGAAACTAAAGTTCGAGAATGTATGATACCTCGTAACGAAATCGTAGCTATTGAACTAAACGATGATATTGATAATGCCCGTACGATGCTTAACGAATCCGGGTTTTCAAAACTTGTGGTCTATAAAGATACCATTGACAACATTATCGGATATGTGCATACGCTTGAAATTTTTAAGCGCCCAAAAACGATAAGAGCAGCCATGACAGAGCTGCAAGCTGTGCCCGAAACCATGCCGGCAAACAAATTGCTCAACCAATTTATCAAAACCGGAAAAAATATGGTGCTTGTGGTGGACGAATTTGGCGGCACCTCCGGAATTGTTACCCCCGAAGATGTTTTGGAAGAAATTTTCGGTGAAATTGACGATGAATTTGATACTGACGATTTGATAGAAACTGTCGTGGAAGAAGGTAAGATATATGAATTTTCCGGAAGACTCGAAATTGATTATCTCAACGAAGCATACAAATTAAAATTGCCGGAATCTACTGATTATGAAACATTAGCCGGTTATATTTTCTTTTTGCGCGAAGAAATCCCCCAAGCCGGAGACAGCATTGACAGTGCTCCGTACCGTTTTGAAATCATACAAGTTACCGCTCCGAAAATTGATTGTATCAGATTAATAATTGACAATTAGTCCTTGTATGAAGACTTCGTTAGATTTTAGACTCAAATTGTTAAATTTCTGATAGTTACAATCAATTTTACAATCTGAAAATTCATATACTCTAATTTGCTATAAATCAACATCTTACAAAAGTTATTATCGGACTATTGCAGAAAATTATCACATTATCACATTTCCAAATTAACACATTTCCGGTTTATTAATCAAAAAAAACACCTTATGCTCCTTTCGGTAATTATTGTGAATTACAAAGTAAAATGCTTCCTGCTACAAACATTAAGTTCTGTGTATGAAGCTATTAAGTACGCATCACAGCATTACGGATATGAAAATTTTGAGGTTTTTGTTGTTGATAATCACTCTCAAGACAATACGCAGGAAGTTATCGCAAAACATTTTTCGCAAGTCGTTTATATTCAGAATGATACAAATCTCGGTTTTGCCAAAGCAAACAATCAGGCATTGCGAATATCTAAGGGAAAATACAAACTTTTGCTAAATCCCGATACAATAATTCCCGAACAGTGTTTTAGCACGATACTTCAATATATTGAAAATCAAAATGATATTGGTGCTCTCGGCGTTCGGATGACAGACATTCACGGTGTATTTGCAACAGAATCTAAACGAAACGTGCCAAGTATTTCAGGCTCGTTCTACAAACTTACAGGTCTTTACAAGTTGTTTCCCGATGCCCGCAGGCTGGGACACTACCATCTCAACCACTTGTCGCAACATGAACGTGCTGACATTCAGGTCGTTTCCGGGGCTTTTATGTTTTTACGAGCCGAAGCCTTGAATAAAGCCGGACTTTTGGATGAAACTTTTTTTATGTACGGCGAAGATATTGATTTATCATACCGTATTTTAAAAGCGGGGTATCGAAACGTATATTTTCCCGACATAAGTATCATTCATTACAAAGGTGAAAGTTCAAAACTCAACACAACTCGTTATATTGATGCGTTTTACGATGCCATGTATATCTTTGCAAAAAAACACTATTCAACCTTCGCCTCAACTCTGATTCGACCTTCCATAAGTCTTGTAAAAGCCATAAAAAAATATAAAGCAAAAACACAAAAACCGAAAACCGAAGACCGGGCAACTCAATCTGAAAAAACTCAAATATATTTATCCAATACAGATTCAATAGCGGAAAGCACACTGCTTACTACATACAAACATTTGAACTATAGCAATCTGAATGCACTTTCAGACTCAGAGAAGCTCGAATCCGAAATCATCATAAGAATACCGGACATCTCTTTTGCTGACATTATTTTATTGTGCCCCTTAGTTTCCCGTTTGCGTATTCACTATCCAAAATTTGATTGCATTATTTAAAAACATTACTTCGTTGGTTTTTTTTTGTAAACTATCATCGCGAATAAATTGTGATTTCAAATTAACATAATCAACTTATAATCAAATACTTATAACAATACTAACCCCCAACTATAAATCGTAAACAGTATAGATGTTAGACATTATACTCGAATTACATAATTTCAACAAAAACACCTCGTAAGTGTCTGAATAAAATTAGTTTAAATTATTAGAATTTCATAAAATACTGAATAGCTGTATTTTATGAAAAAATCTAAATACTCAATACTCAATACTCAATATTCAATACTCAATATTCAATATTCAATATTCAATATTCAATATTCAATACTCAATATTCAATACTCAATATTCAATATTCAATATTCAATACTCAATACTCAATACTCAATACTCAATATTCATTTTCAAATATTATCTCATAACTCAAATCTATTAAAACATGACAA